>JBHSYX010000002.1:0-83821 GCA_042662785.1 Halobacteriaceae archaeon GCM10025711 | reverse complement strand
ACCCCAGATGGCGCGCCTCCTCGAGGTCAACCCCACGCACGCCAAGTGCGTGTTCTCGAAGAGCCGGAACGTCGCCGGCTACGGCCTCGAGATCGTCCCGCACCCGGACGTCGAGAATCCGGATGAGAGCCAGCGTACGATTGCGGAGGACTTCTGGTTCTCCGAGGACTCCACCTGGCAGGTTGGTCCGGTCTCCTCCGAGCGGTCAACGCCGGCGGACGTCCTGGAGATGGCGTGGACTGACTACGAGGCCATCGGCTGGCTCTCCATCGAACTCCTCACCAGCACGGACGGCACGCCCACAGGACTCGCGTGGGTGCCCGCGATGACGATTCGGCGGCGTCGCGACGAACCCGGCTACGTCCAACTCCGCCGCAACCGCCTCCGGTACTTCGGGAACGCCGGCGACCGCTACGAGAGCCCAGCGACATTCGTCGATAGTGAGGATGGCAAGACCGGGAGTTCGGTTCCGAACCCGGCGAACGAACTCATCTTCAAGCGCAACCACAGCCCGCTCTACACGCATTACGGCGCCCCCGACATCGTGCCCGCCATCCCCACTGTCCAGGGTGATGATGCGGCCCGCGAGTTCAACATCGACTTCTTCGAGAACAACGCCGTCCCCCGGATGGCGGTCATCGTCGAGGGCGGTGAACTCACTGAAGGCGCCCGCAAGGACATCCACGACCTCCTCCACGGGATGAAAGAAGAGGACCACCGGACGATTGTCCTCGAGGCCGAGAAGCTCCTGGAGGACACCGGCCAGATCTCCATGGACGACGACGCGGACAACCTCAAAATAAGGGTCGAACCCCTCACTGTGGGCATCAACGAGGATGCGAGCTTCCAGGAGTTCCGCGACCGCAACGAACACGAGATTCTCAAAACCCACGACGTCCCGCCGATCGAGGCTGGCCAAATCAAGAGCGGGGCGTTCAGTACGGACGCGGAAGCCCAACGGAAGGGCTACATCGAGACGGTCATCCAACCCAAGCAGGAAGCATTCGCCCAGCTGCTCTACGAGACCATCCACGACGCCCTCGGGGTCACTGACTACACGATCGAGTTCCAGACTCGGGGTGTCGACACGCGGCTGACCGATGCGCGGGTGGCTCAGAAGCGGATTGCTGCTTCCCGGGGTGCGATGACGGTCAACGAGGCCCGCGACGAACTCGGACTCGAGCCCCTTGACGACGACCTCGGCGAGATGCTGCTCGCGAACATCGAAGACTCGAGCGTGGACCCGCAGTCCGACCCTGCGGAGTCGACGGCTAGTCGGCCGACGTACCTGCCTCCGGCGGAGAACTCGTTGGGGAAGCGCTCGGAGATCTCCCTCAAGCAGGGCCAAATCGATTCGATGCAGTTCGACAGCTCGAATCTCCGAGCGGGACTCTACGACTACTCTTCGAATGATCTCTACATTCGGTTCCGCCGCGAGGACGGCGTCGACCCGATCTACATCTATCGGTTCGTCCCACCCCACACCTGGGAGGAGCTCACCGAAGCACCCTCGCACGGCTCGTACCACTACCACAACATCCGGATGGACTATCCCTACGAGCAAATCACGTCGAGTGACTGGCCCCAACAGGGACGGGCAGCGCCGACGGAACTTGGCGCTGTCGAGCGCTTCCTGAAAGCATAGACGGCGGTACTGATGACCACGGGAGTCCCCGGGCTCCCCGTGCGAGGACTCGACCGGGATGTTCTGCGATGACCGAGAACAGTGACAAACAGCGCGGCGAGAAGCATGGCGTCCTGTCGACCGGTCGAGCCCGGAAGACCCAGGACGCCAACGATGCGGACGCCGCCAACAGCGAAAGCGAGGACTGACCGTGACTAGCGAGAAGACCGAACAGATCACCAAACGCGTCGAGTTCAAGGAGGCCGACGACGCCCGCCAGATTGCGACCGGCGTCGTGATGGTCCCGAACAAGGTCGACCTCCAGGGCGACTTCGAGCGGCCCGACACCATCCGCGACCTCGCGGAGGGATTCATGACCCGGCTCTCGAGCGGTGACTCCGAGGGCGGCATCATGCATGCCGCGTTCCCGGGGCACTCCACGCTCGTCGAGAACAGCGTTCTCGACCAATCCCGGGAGATCGGCGGCCGGGAGTACCCCGCGGGTACGTGGACGCAGTCCTGGAAGTTCACCGATAACGAGCTCTGGACGCTCGTCCGCGACGGCATCCTCTCCGGGTACTCCATCGGCGCCGACCAGGTCGAATGGTCGGACCCCATGGAACAGGGCGACCTTCCCAGCGACGTCACCGTCGCGGAGGGCTATCCCGGGGATGAACTCGTGTGGGAGCTCCAATCGGGGGCTGTCAAAGAGGTGTCGACGGTCGACATCCCGGCGGTCCCCGACGCGGAGATCCTCCAGACCAAGGACGGCGCCGAGAAGCGTATCGCCGACTACCTCGGCGACCGCGAGGGCTTCCTCGAGGAGATGGCCGACCGCGGCCACTCCGAAGGCGAGGCCGAACGCCTCTGGAACTACCTCCAGCGGGCCGTCGACGAAGAAGACGTCGAGGCCGCCTCTGGCTGGCTGGCCCGAGCGAAGGCCTTCTTCACAAAGGGCCCCGGCGCGCCCGACGAGCAGGCGAAACGAGCGACAGATAACTCCGCCGCCGGCGATGGCGGCACCTCTGACGGTGGCACTCATGCCGCCGATGCTATGACTGACAAGAACACCGATGACGAGCCCCTGCGTGGGCCAAGGAACTCCAGGAACAGATCGAAGCAAACAACGACCGGATCGAGGCCGCTCTCGAAGCCCAAGAAGAGGAGAAGAACGCCGAGGGAGGCAATGATGGTGGCGACGGCGAGAAGGACGCGTTCGCTGATGCTCCCGAGTGGGCGCAGCAGCTGAAGGAGGAGACTGAGAAGAACGCCCAGCGGATCGACGACGTCGCGAAAGCGTCGGGGACGAGCCAGCAGATCGACGCCGACCGCGGCCACGCCACGTCGAACCGGAAGGTCTCGAAGGCATGGGACGACACCCTCGCACTCCCCACTGGGGGTGACGCCTGATGACGGACCGTATCACGAGCGAGCGGTCCCTCAACAAGGTCACCACGAGTGACTTCTCGAGCGGTGGCCTGCTGAACCGCCAGCAGTTCGACGAGTTCTTCCGGATGGCGCAGGACGCGCCCCAGATCATGGACCAGGTCCGGTTCGTGCGCCTGCAGGGCCCCAAGCAGCAGATCGACCGCATCGGCGTCGGCGAGCGCCTGCTTCGTGCTGCGACTGAGGCGACCGAGGGCTCGCTCAACTCGCCGAACACGGGTTCCATCGACATGGACGCGGTCAAGATGGAGCTGCCGTGGGAGGTGTCGATGGAGACCGTCGAGGACACCATCGAAGGAGAAGGAACGGCGGACGTCCTCGTCGAGAAGTTCGCCCGCCAGTTCGGAGTCGACAGTGAGGACCTCGCATTCAACGGCGACACGACCAGCGGGGACGCGTTCCTGTCGATCAACGACGGCTGGATCGTCGACGCCGAGAACCAGGGTCCGGCGGCGAACGTCGACCACGCGAACGCGACCATCGACAAGTCGGTATTCAGCAACCTCCTCACGAGTCTGGACGCGAAGTACCGGCGTGACCCCGAAGGGCTCGTGTACCTGACGAGTCTGAACCAGAAGCAGAACTACAAGGACTACCTCACCGACCGGTCGACGGCGGCCGGTGACGCCATGCTCATGACTGGCGAGGAGCCGACGCCGTACGGCCTCCCCATCGTCACGCCGGTTGGGTTCCCGGACAGTCGGGCGATGCTCGTCAACCCCATGAACCTCGTCTGGGGCGTCCACCGCGACGTCAACATGCGCGTCACCCAGGAGGGCGAGGCGGTCGTGCGGCGTGACCTCTACGCCATCTACAACATGCTCGCCCGCACCGACTACAAGGTCGAGGACGCGAACGGTGTCGCACTCGCCCAGAACATCGCGACCGCCTGAGGTGGCTCCTGATGGGAATCACCTACACGAAGCAGGCTGACGGCTGGACCGGCGGCACCCAGCGCGAGGTCGTCGTCGACGCCGCGTTCGACTCGTCGTACACGGCCGGCGGCGAAGCACTCACCCCCAGTGACGTCGGCCTCAAGAAGATCGAGAACGTCGACATCGAATCCGTCACCACGGACTCGGGATACATCGTCGAGTGGGACAACGACGCCGGCACGCTCGTTGTTCGCGAGGAATCCGATACTGGTGGCGGGCTATCTGAGGTTGCGGATGCGACTGACCTCTCTGGTGAGAGCATCCGGCTCTCCGTCCGGGGGCGGTCCTGGTGGTCGACCTCCGCTACGTCGGGAACGCCCAGCGGTATCGCCTCACCAACACCACCGTGGACGTCACCCAGGACGACCCCCTGGTCGACGTCGACGAGGAAACCGCATCGTATCTCCTCGAGGAGACCGACCAGTTCGAACCGGTCGACGAACCTACCGGCGACACTCCTGAAGGGATGCAACCACGGCGGACGTCATCGAGAGCAGTGTGTGCCCGTGGTGTGATGAGTACGAGGGCGAGAACGTCGGCCAGCACGCGTCCAGCGCACACCCCGACGAGTGGGACGCCTACAAGGAGGACTAACCCATGGCCGACGTCGGGTACTGTACCGTCGAGGACCTCCGCCGAGCGCTCCGGAAGGCTGGTCTCCCGGGTGATGCAGCCCAAGACAGGGATATCGCGCTCGACGCGATCACGTCCCAGACCGAGTGGCTCCAGGAGCAGACCCACCGCCACTGGTATGAGCCGAACGGCATCGCCGAAGACACGGATGACATCATCCCGACGTCGCCGCTCACCCACAACGAGGACGAACAGGACATCCCAACCAGGGCGTTCCTGACGACGACCGAGACTGACCGGAGCAGCTACTATCCGCCGACGTGGGTCGACTACGATCCCGACGACGAGGACGAGCCGGAGTACGAGGAGATGGATGGGCTCACTCCCCAGCAGCACCGCGGTCCGTTCACGCGCGTGACGCTCTTCCGCCGGGACGTCAGTTCCATCTCCGAACTGCTCGTCCTCTCGACGACAGGCTACGAGGACTGGGTCGCCAACGCCGACTACACCGAAGGCCGGACTGGCGACTACTACCTCCACGTCGACGACAGCACCGGGCTCACACGACTCTACCTCAACACGGATTCACTCGACCCAGACCTCGAGAGCTATGCGGGTGCAGTCGTCGCCACCTACGACTACGGCATCGAAGGCCTCTCAGATACCGTCCGCCGAGCAGTCGCACTAAAGGCCGGGAGCGACCTCGCCGAGGAGGCAGCCGTCCGCATCCCGGAGAACGCGACCCTGTACAACGTCGAGACGAAAGCCGAGGAGATGGAGCGCAAAGCCATGGACCTGCTCGAGATTCATCTCGCCAACGGAGGTCGCTGACTGGTGGAGCTCGAAGCCAGCTTCGAACGCGACCTCGAGGCGGCCGTCCTGGAGCAGGCCGCTCACGAGCTCGTCGGCAAACCCAACAACGTCGTCTACAAGGCGGTCAAGGCGTCCCATAATCGGCTCGACCAGTCCGACTACGACACGGACCCTGTGAAGGAGTCCTTCGTCAAACCCGAAGTCGAACGATCAGGAGTCGGCTGAAAATCACATGGGGGTGGACGCACGAAGCCGCCCAGTTCTTCGAGACCGGCACCAGCCCCCACCGGGTGAACGGCCAACCCGTGCTTTCGTTCATCTGGGAGGATGCGCCGCCGGGAATCGTCGAGGAGTTCGGTGACGGCGTCAACCCGGACCCACGGGTGTTCTTCCAGTCGGTGGACGTCGACGGCATCGACGAACTCCGGTTCACGCGAGCCGGCCTCCGCGTCCTCCGCCACCACATGCAGTCCTAACCCCCTAATTATGGTTGACCTCGCGAACTTCATCCTCGCCCGCATCAACGCGAACTGGAGCACCGGGAACTACGACCCGATGCCTATTCTCTACCACAAGAGCGACAGCCAGCGCTACGACACGGGCGAACGCGGCGTCACCGTCGACCTCCCGGAAGGGAACGTCATCTCAGTGGGTGCGGACCCGACCGGAACGAACACGCCGATGGGCGGCGAGTTCGACTACAAGGTCGAGACCGGCGTCTCCGTCCAGGTTGAAGGCCTCCACGAGGACGAGTGGGGCCACATCACGGACGGCCGTGATTTCGATAGTCTGGTCGGGGAGGTCAAACGCACCATCAATCTCGAGCGTGAGTGGCCGCTCCCCTCGGAGGGCTATCATACGCTCTACATCACGGACGTCAACGACGCGAGCGGCCAGCACGGCGACTACTACTCGGAGTCCTTCACCGTGGTCTTCCGCGGCTACCAGGACCTGCCGTAGCCCGCCAACCAACCCCAGCGATTGCTTTTGAGGTAACACTATGCAAGCGACTACAATCCAGCGAGGTATCGGCAGATGACGGGCGGCGGCACCACAGACGCCGCGTGGCTGCACGAACCCGTCGACAACTACCTCGGGTCTCCCACGGACACGGCCTACAAGATTCCAGGGAAGAACCCGAGCTTCGAGGACCTCACACTCCGGAACGCACTCCAGCGGATGCGGCTCGCCGGCGACGTGGAGGCCTACGAGTCGATCGCCCAGCGCTTCGAAGGCGCGTTCGCTGCCTCCTGGGTGGCGACCAACCCGTGGTTCCTCAACCACGTCTACGGGGGTCCGCCCACGGATGGTGGTGAGTCGTCGGCGCCGTACTCGTACACGTGGTCGTTCTCGCCTGGGCGCGTGCAGTCGAGCCGGTGGTATCTCGGCCTCGACTACCTCGACGGGGTCGCCGAGCGCGAACTCATGGGTGTGGTCTTCCCGCAGCTCCGCGTCCAGTACCAGGAAGGTCAGCCGGTTCGGATGGACGTCGTCGGGTTCTACGGCGACGAGCAGAAGAACACGAGTCTCACTCCCGGCAGTCTCGTCGGGAAGGACGACGACCCGATGGTGTTCCACGGCGCCACGTTGTCGATTCCGTCGGCGACGGCAGTCGCGAAACTCCAGAGCGGGACGCTCAACATCCAGACCGGCGCGCACGCCCAGCGGGGCGCCGGCCGGCATCCTGTGGATGCGGTGCTCGGCGGCGTCAACACCACGCTTGATGTCACCGACATCATCACCGACACCAGCAAGCTCGAACTGGCGTACGGGGCGGCGGACGCTCCTGCGACCACGGTGAGCGGGGCGGCGGACGCCTCGTTCAAGTTCACCACGCCCGGGACGTCGAGTCTCGACTTCCAGCTCTCCGGCGTCACGCCGAACGAGTACAGCTGGAACGACTTCACGAACCCCGACACCGACGTCACCGAGCAGTTCACGAACCACGTCACCAGCGTGACGGCCATCGCGGAGTCCGACGAAGCCAGCGCCCTCTAACCCTGACCCGATTATGGACCGAACCACGCGGACGATTGTTCTCGAGGAGGAACAGCAGCGGCTCGAACAGGAGCTCGACGAGGTCGCCGAGGAGGCCGCCGGAGAGGACCCGGAGAGTGACGCCTACGAGCGCCTCCATCAGCGCGGCCAGCGTCTCGAACGCGAGATCGTGGGCGTGCTCTCCTCCAGGAGGCGTATCCCGATGGGGAGGTGACGCTCGGGGCGCTCCGGACGGACGAGTTCGCGCTCGTCGAAGACCACACCAAGGACGTCCAGGACGCGAAGGTGGGTGGTCGGAACGTGGACGGCGCCGGCCGCAAGTTCTTCGTCGCGGCGGGCCTCCTGGACGCGCCATTCCTCGACGAGGACGCGGGCTTTGAGGCGCGGGCGCGGGCGGTCGGCCAGCAGCCGATGCAGGTGACGGAGTGGCTGGAGCACCGCATCAACGAGCTGTCGACGCCGGACGTGGATTTTCGGAACGGGTTCGGCGAGCGGGTCGCGGCGAAACGCCAGGAGCAGGCGACCTCGCCGCCGAACTAGCGTATGCGAAACAGCTCCTGGTCGCACGCGGCCACGACCCACGCCAAGTGGACCAGTATCCCGTCCGGGACGTGCTCATGTTCCTCGAGGTGTGGCCGGTGATCCAGGAGCACGAACTCGGCGTCCCTACCGGAGGTAGCCTGGATGCCTGACTTCTCGACGCGAGCAGCACTCGACGTCTACGTCGACCAGTCCTCCAAGCGGAAGGTCCGGGACGAACTCGAGTCCATCGGGAGCGTACCCGTCACGGTCGAAACGTCGAGTTCGGGCCCGCCCGGAGCACCGGGGTCGTCGTCTCGAATTGCAGCCCGCGACCGGGCGTTGTCACGCCGCCTCCAGAACCAGAGTCTGGATCTCGACCGGGAGCGCAACCAACTCCTGGAACGCCTCGTCCGGGAGACCGAAGAAGGCAACTATAACTCCGTACGAGGGGCTGGCGGGCTGAGTGGTGGGATGCTCGGCGGCCTCCTGCTCGGCGGCGCCGTCATCTCCGGTGGGGTCGGGTCCGCACTCGACGTACTCCAGAACATCAAGCTCGACGTCCCAGAAATCCCACCACTCCGGGTGCCGGACATCCCGCCGCTCGAAGTCCCCACTATTCCACCGCTCGAAGTGCCGGACATCCCGCCGATTCCGGTGGACGCGCCGGATGCGATTCCACTCCGGCTGCCGGGCACGTCGGACTCCCCACTCCCGGGCCCGCTCCGGACCAGACGTCGACGCCGTCGTCCGACCCGACGTCGACACCGACGCCAGTGCCGCTCCCGTGGCAGCAGCCCGGCCGAACACCACGACGTGGTGGGCCCGCCCGCCGTGGGTCTCGCGACCAACCAGGCGGCCTCCCAGTACCGAATGTCGACAAGCGCGACGTCGGAGTCGTCGGAACCGTCGGAGTTGCGGCGGGGATGGCCTGGAGGCAGCTCCGTCAGAGCGGGCTATCCAGCCCCTCAGCAGGTATCGGGGCACCAATCATGACGCCAGAAATGCTCCCAGAAGGCGTACTCAAAGGCCCCAACACTCCCGATAGCATCCTCACAGAGAGCGGTCGAAGAGAACGCCTGGGGCCACTACTGGACCTATTCAACGGAGGCAACCAGAACAACCGGGCACAGGAAGCCAAGCAGAACCAGACCAACGTCGACTACAACCCCACCTACAATCTTGACCTCTCCCAGCTGGAGCGACAACAGCGCCGTGACATGGAACGGCTGAAACAGCATATCGAGAAGTTAGAACGGGAAATCCGGGACGTAGGACCGTAGTCAGGCGCCGTCAGCTTGGTCGGTGAGTTCCCACACCTGCTGTTGGAGTGAAACAACACGCCAGAGCAGAACCAGCGCCAAGACCGATATTACCAGTACGAGAGTGTCGCCTTCGACAACACCGACATAGAGATTGTAGAGCAACACGACCAAGACTGCTCCTTCGAGATACCACTTTTTTGCGAATTCAACCCACGCGTTCCCGGACATGATTGCCCAATCCCATTGAGGCTTTATAAAAATGACACTCACAGACCAGCAGCAGATTGCACGAATCA
Organism: Halobacteriaceae archaeon GCM10025711; assembly: GCA_042662785.1. GTDB lineage: Archaea > Halobacteriota > Halobacteria > Halobacteriales > Halobacteriaceae > JBHSYX01. Next base: position 74,352 of record JBHSYX010000002.1, on the reverse strand, counting down.
CGGTGACTGGCGACCCGGATGGTCAGGGTCGGCGGAACTTCGTTTTCGAGGCGAAAGCCGGGGGTGAGGAAGGTCTCCAGGTCCGGGAGTACATCCGCACCGGCACGATCGGCGGCGGAAGCACCATCAACTCGTTCCTCCAGAACCAGGACATCCTCCCGATCGATGGTTCCCTCAACCAGTCCATCTACCTCGACCTCGGCCGGAACCAACACATCTTCGAGCTCGACTTCCAGGGCTGGCAGGGCTCCCAGTACCAGTGGGGTGACACCGGCGACGACACGGAGCTGACCGCGACCGACGCGACCGGCGAAGACCCGATTACGCAGATGCAGATCTTCCTGCACGTTCTCAACAACGTCCAGGTCGACAGCCTCCCCGAGCAGACCGCCACGTTCCCGGGTGTCGGCTCCGACGGCCCTGCCCTGCTCGAGTTCGGCCAACACACCACCGACGGCGTCCTCGACCCCGTCAACGTCGTTTTCGAAGACCCCGGCACTGCCTTCTCCGGGAGTAACCCCAGCAGCTTCGACGGCACGGTCACCTGCATCGAGGCCGCCGACCTCGGGCAGGCGTGGGACACCACCGAGAACACCAAACTCGGGTGACTTCCAGTGACGAAACGCCTCTACCGCACCACGATTCCTGCAGCATCGCTTACCGACGGCCGCCAGAGTCTCCGCCGCCGGCTCGCGAAACTCGGTGTCATCGACGGTGGCACCAGTCTCGAGAACATCGCCGGTCAGCCCGGCGAACTCCTTCTGGAAGGCCAGTACCGTGGGAAGTACGCCGACATGCTCGCCGCGGAACTCCAGGAGCTCCTCAACGCCAGCGGCATCGAGTACGTCCCACTCTACTCGGTCGGCGGGAGTTCACCCGACGACGGCTACTACGCGACCCAATCCATCGACAGCAGCCGGCAGGACCCGCGGGCGCCGAACCTCACGCAGTTCTCGGGGACGCTCGCGAAGAAGGGCACGCGGGCGAAGCACTGGCGGGCGACCAAGACCGCGCCCTACCAGCCCGAGAACGGGACCGACTTCGGGAACGACACCACCGGCTACATCGGAGTGCCCACGGCAGCTTCGAAAGTCCGGTGGTACGACCCATCGGACCGGACGCTCGCCACGCCTTCGGTCGTCACCACGCGAACCGCAGAAGGCGGCGACATCGACATCTACGACGCCCAGTCCGCACCATTCGACGACCCCGTCCTCATCTACGATCGACCATACTCCAGCGAGGGCGACGTCGACGTCGGCGTCTGGGATACGTACGGGCGATTGGAGACGGACAGCGATGGTGATTTCGCGTGGCAGGAGGCCTTCGACCCCGACCACGACTACATCGGCCTCCCCAACATCGAGAACGGCCTCATCCGCATCCAATTCGACGAACCCAACAGCTCACTCGCGGCCTGGACCTGGGATGATGCCGGCGGCTCCTGGAGTTCGGTCTCGCTCGGCGCCGAATCGGACTCGACGGACTGGACGGTCTACGACGTCAACATCCGGGAGATCTCGCCGGCGACGGTGCGCGTCCAGGTCGAATTTTATGAGACGACCGGCAACGATTCCGGGGGCGTCCGCTACTACACCCTCGACCTCGTCCTCCCGCGGGGATACACCGAACCACAGTGGTTTGTCCCCCAGAATGAGACGCCGCCGACGCCGACCGGGCTCCAGGACAAGCTAACGCCGATTGCAGACACCTCGGTCTACGACGTCGATGCTGCGGACCAGCTCGTCGCTCGCGAGGAGGTTGCGAAATGACGCCTCCCTATCCCGGGCCGCCGGATTTCGTTGACGTCCCGGACGTCGCCGACCTTGAGGACAAGCTCGCGACCCGAACACCTCCATACAAGATCGCGTTCACCCAGGGGGAGAGTGAGGTCGTTGAGGAGTTTGAGTCGGCGGATACTTCGCGGGGCGCCCAGATCGCGGAGCTCCACTATTCGGATGGTCGGTATGTCACGGTGGACGTCGAGCGCGAGCTCCTGGGGGTACGAGCATGACGACAGAGACGTTTTCATACACGGGCTCGGAGCAAACCTGGACGGTTCCGACCAACGTCACCTCGATCACTGCCGAGCTGTGGGGCGCCGAAGGCGGCGACTCGTCGGCGACCGGTGGCGATGGCGGGTACGTCAAGGCCACGCTCGCCGTTACGCCGGGCGAGACGCTCCGATTCTACGTCGGCGAGGAAGGCGGCAACCGCGGCGACAACGACAATTCCGGCGGGTGGAACGGTGGCGGCGACGGCGTCCTCCTCAATTCGACGTACAACCGGCGGTCGGCGGGCGGCGGTGGGGCGACCGATATTCGACGGGGCGGAAGTACCCTTTCCGACCGGGTGTTAGTCGCGGGCGGCGGCGGTGGCGGTGCCTTCTACACTGACGGGTCGAACGGACAAGGTGGCGAAGGCGGCGCGGATACCGGTGACCCCGGAACTGACTGGAACGGGTCATGGTTCAACGCGACCGGCGGGGGTGGCGGGACGCAATCGTCGGGCGGATCGGGCGGGTACGAAGACTTGGGGGTTATAATAGCTATGCGGGGGACGGAAGTCTTGGGCAAGGTGGGTACGGTATCGGCGACGACGGCGGGACGGGGCAGTCGGGTGCGGGCGGCGGTGGCGGCGGTGGGTACTACGGCGGTGGCGGTGGCGCGGGTGCGGCTTACTCGAATGAGAACACGGGCGGCGGTGCCGGTGGTGGTGGCGGGTCGAACTACGACGACGGTGCGTCGTCGGTCACGACGAATTCACGGGGAAACCGGACCGGACACGGGCAAATCACGATCACGTACACACAACCGGTTACGGCGCCGGACGGCCTCACGGCCAACGCGACCTCGGAGTCGTCGGTCGACCTCACCTGGAACGACAACGCCGCGACCGAGGACGGCTACTACGTCTACCGCGGGACCTCGTCCGGGTTTACCCTCGATTCGGGCTCCCGGATAGCGTCCCTCGGCGCTAACTCGACGTCGTACACCGACAACGGGGCCTCTGGTGGGACCACCTACTACTACGTCGTCGAGGCATACAACCAGGACGACGCTAAGACGTCCTCGGAGGTCTCGGAGACGACGCCGCTCAACGCGCCAACCCTCGACTCCGTCACGGTCTCCAACGGAGACGACGTCGACGTCACCTGGACGGATAACTCGAGCGCGGAGAGCGGCTACCGCGTCTACCGGAGCCGGGACAGTGGGTCGACCTGGACCCAGGCAAACGGCGATCTCGCGGCGAACACGACCACGTATACCGACACGGCACTCCTCGACGGCGAGGAGTACACCTACAAGGTCACGGCGTTCGGTGGGAGTGTAACCGCAGACAGTGGGACTCAAGCCGTAACGACCGATCTCCAGGACGTCGGCCAACCGTCCCTCGGTAACGGCGTTGAGGACGAGGTCGCGGTCTCCTGGAGCGACGTCACCGACTACGGGACCTACCGCGTCCAGATTCGGGAAACCGGCGAGTCGACCTGGGACTCGGGCGCGGTCGGATTCGCCGAGACGACCGTCGGCGAAGCGACGACGTCGACGACCTTCACTGGAAGGGAGGACGGCGAGGAGTACGGGGTCCGACTTCGCGTCGAAACCGAACACACCCAGGGGACTTGGACGACGCCGGTCTCAATCACCACGAAATTCCCCGCGGTCTCGGGGATCTCGTTCTCGAACGTTACGGAGACGAGTCTCGACGTCTCCTGGAGTGATAACTCCGACAACGAGGACGGCTTTCTGGTGGAGCGCCGCCGGGAGGCTAACGGAGGGTGGGGGCGGTGGGTGGAGCTCAACGACCTCGCGGCGAACACGACCACATACACGGACACCGACGTCTCCCCGAGCACAACCTACGAATACCGAGTAACGGGGTATACCGAGCACTCGACGGGCGGGGCGTCCGCCCAGGTGTCGACGGCCGACTCGGGCATCCCCCGGCAGCGGTCCGGGAGCACGGGCTGGCGCGTCGAGCTCGACCACTACAACGGGACGCGGACAGTCGTCCCCCGAATCCTCGACGAGCCCCGGTGGGTTCCGAAGCTCAACGACCTCCCGGAGGTCCGCATCCCGGTCCCGAAAAGCGACTCCTGGGCGGAGCCGGGATGGAAAGGCCAACCGGTCCGGGTCTGGCACAACGGCCAACGACTCGGGATTGATCGCCTCGAGGACGTCGAGGAGGAAACCGGGCATATGGTCCTCGTTGGGCGGGGCGGGATCGAGCTCCTCCAGCATGTCTCCGCGGAGTACATCTCCCAGGAGACCCACCTCGCCGCCCAAAGTCTCGTCCAAAACAACACCTCCTACACGGCGAATATGGACGATCCGGCGGCGACCCCGCAAGCAGATACGCTCATGCAGTCGGCGGACACCGACGCGGAGTTCACCGACAACCTTTCCTCAATCGACGCGACGGAGCCGATCGCTATCCAGAATGGGCGCCTCGAGCTCCTCCAGTCGAACTATTTCCGGGAGGGCGAGGACGAGGACGTCACCGAGGGCTCCGCGGGCTACGTTAGCAACTCGAGCTACTCGAACGGAGGCGGGACGCGACTCACCACGACCGACAACTCGACCGACGGCGGACACCAGGGCGACGCGGTCGAATTCCATATCACCCCCGAGTACACGATCGCCTCGTCAAACGTCGGTCTGAAAGTCCTCGAGGAGTCGACCGATGTCCCGGAGGTCGAGTGGTCGATAAACGGTTACCTGGTCGACTACACGACCGACGTCGCGACCTCGATTCCCTACGGGTGGTCGAGTCACGGGTCGGGAGCGTTCAACGGCTCGGGTTACACCGGGCCGGATCTCGAGGCGGGGACGACGTACACGGTCCGGATCGAGGTCGTCGGGACGTCGGCGGGCGACGGGCCGCTCGACATAGACGCGGTCGCACTCTACGACAAGGGCTACTCCTACACCTGGGACGATACGGTCGACGCCAACGGTTACCTCTCCGGGCCCGAGCTCTACCCCGACGCCTACCAGCGGGCATTCAACAAGGCGACGAGCGCTTACTCGATCACTGCCGGCGAGGTTGACGCGACGTTTAACGACGTCACCGGCAACCAAGCGATTGCGCTCTCGAACGACGACGGCCAGACCTGGACGTCGGCGTCGAACACCTCGACCCTCGACACAACGTTCGGGAGCGCGGGCGGGTCGATCACGTTCCGGACGACGCTCTCCCGATTCGGGAGCCGGACAACGGCAACGCCAACCCAGGGGTTCAACGGCCAATACCTCGATGCCTACGACTTGTATGCCGACCTCGAGGACACACCGGTCCTCACTAACCGGAAATTCTCGGGGCGGCTCGTCGACGTCCTCAACGACATGGCCGAATTCGGAAATTTCCTCTGGGAGTACCGCTACGATTCCGAGACGGAGACGAAGTCGGTCGAGTGGACGCGCCCGGGCCAGCGGACGAGCGACGTCTCCCCCGAGATTGTCGACTACTCGGTTTCGAGCTCGATCCGGGACTCCTACGAGCGCGCGATCATCAACGGCGTCGCGCAAAACGTCCGCGGGGAGGCGTTCACGACATCGCTCGACGCCTACGTCAACCTCGCCAAGTCGGATCTCCTGGAGACCCAGGAGGTCGTCTACAACCCGTCGACGGGGACACGGTGGGAGCGCGGGACGGACTACGAGATGGACTACTCAGGCGGCCAGATCAAGGCGCTCTCGAGTGGTGGCATGTCGGACGCGACCCAGTACGAGATCGACTACGAATTCAAGACGTCCGGGAGTTACCAGTCGAACGAGTACACGGGCGCGGCGGGGGAGACCTACGAGGACACGATCTCGGGCTTGACGACTGATCGGGCTTGCGAGCAAGCGGCATTGTATTTCGTCCAGCGGACGTCGGAGCCGCTTTGGACCGCGACGGTGACGATCACGGACCCGGGGCCCGGGTGGTCGCTCGTCGACGCAGTTGACGTTGACCAGCTTCCGGACGGTGGCAACCGGCTAAAAATCAACGAGATCACCAACAAGCCGAGCGAGGTCGTCCTCGAACTCGGGTCGCGGAATACTGCGGGCAAGGTGATTCGAGACATCCGGCAGCGGGCGGTCTCGACGAGCCGCCGGGTCTAATCCTGGACGGAATAAATGTGGTGGCGGAGCTCGAATCGGTCAATGTCCTCGACGCCGTCGCCGCTATACTCGAATTGCGTCCGAAAGAAATCCCCGGACTCGAGGACGTCGCTCCATTTAGTCCCGAGGCCCGCAATCGGGTTCTCGCCGTCGTAACCGGTGACGGTGATACTTACTTTTAGGGGTGGTCGCGGGTGTTCTGGACGGTGACTTGGAGCCCCCATACCTCGTCGTAGGTTCCGACGTTTCTCCGATAGGGGTGTGTCCGGATTTCGAGGTCGGGCTCGGGTTCTTGGGCTGTCGTTGTCGTTGTTGTCTCCTGGGCGGTGGTCGTCGTAGTTGTCTCCTCAGTCGAGGTGGTTGTGGTGGTTGGAGTGGCGACGCATGCTCCGAAGTCAGGGTTCATCGCCGAGTACTCCTGGTCGCCGGCGAAGACAAGGACCTCCTCGACGATCTTCCCCTCGTGTTTTCCCGTCCCGGTGAACTCGAGCTCGCCGGTGTAGTTGCCCTGGAATTCCTGGGAGCTGCCGTCGGAATAGACGAGGCCGACGAACGAGTACGCGGGCGCTTCGACGATTACCTGCTGGCAGGAGGAAAACGAGACGTTGGGTTCGAAGGCGGTCGTCGTAGTCGAAGTCGTCGACGGCGAGTTCGTCGACGTGGACGTGATCGTGTTCGTGGTCTGGTGGGGTGTCGTTGAGGGGTCAGGTGTTCCGGTGGTGGAGCAGCCCGCGAGCGGAAGGATAGCACCGGCGGCCGCGGTGAGGACTGTTCTCCGTTTCATACACGACTGGAACCTTTGGTAACCAAAGAGTGTTGTGCCAGCCAACATATCGGGCGCGGATTTTTGTTTCGTGTTCAGATGTGTGGACTTTCGTCAATCAGCCATCTCCTCTCTGAGCTGCTCCTCACCTCCAATCAAGAAGAATTCTACCCACGTTCCGAATGAGAATACAACGATTGCAAGAACCCCTCGTGTAACTGTGAACGGCCCTCCTGTGCCTACATCATACAGTACGGCGCCGAGCGCACCGAGCGTTATCCATCGGACTGACCGCAGAGATGCATATACGAGACGTCGTTTCTGGTTCATTTGAGTGGCTTGACATTAGACGAGTTATTGGAATTCATAATCAACGCCCGAGGTCCCTTTCCGAGTGTACTGTATTATCCACGCAACCCCCAGAACGGCTGATGCATACAGAGCAGTTGTTGTCAATATGAATGCTGCGATCCTCTGTGGATTCGCGAACGCACCGTCCACACCAGGGGTCAACCAGTAAACTATTGTAAAGAATATCAGTCCAAAAGCAAGAACTCTGAGGGCTAACCGTGTCCCGTCAAAGAGGACCTCAGTTGATTCACGGAACGCCAATACAGGCACAACTATGAAAAACACGACAATTATTGCTGCCGAGGCCAACCTCGGTAGTGATTCGCCAGACCTCGCGTATGGAACTCCATATAAGATGGCAATTGCCATTGATGCTACGAGGAAAGCAAGGACATACGTCCAAGGCCACGTTATATCGGATTGCGAAGCTGCCCACTCTGGCACCAAGAACCCATTTGTATCGCCCATATCTCTGCCATTCGTCGGCGATTTTATAAATACTACCAAACCGGACTGGAAGTGAATAAAACGGTTTTTGAGTTAAATAGTAAATCACCCCTCGTGATTTAATTCCCGCAGACTGCCTCAGAACTTGAAACTGAATTTCAGACTTGGGGTGTTATTCGCGGACTTCAATGCGCCAGTCCGCAGAGTCGGTGTCGACGATGATTAGCCCGACACCCTTGTCGGTCACGAGCGCCGATCCTTCGTATGGCCCGATTTCGTTGTGCAGAAGGTCAATTTTCTCTCCTTCGTGGGTTGCGAGCCACACACCGGCCTGTGCATCGTTCTTTATCTCGAAGGTAACCTCAGCAGACCCATCGAACTCATAGGGGCCGAACCATGCAGCGTGTTTACCGCTTGCCTGGGCGGGGAGGTCGTGGATGTCGTTCTGGTTGAAGCGTGGCTGGGTGATGTCTACATCCCAACTGCCATCAGCGGTCACGTCGAGGCGATACGTCCCAGGTGGCTGGTAGAGAGCAACCTGCCCATCGTAGGTTCCGATCTCGTTGACGAGGTACGTCTTCTCACCACTCCCGGAGACTGCCTGGACCTGGAAATTCGAACTGCCGTCGTGCTCGAAGTCGAATACGACGAGGCCGCCCTCGGTCGAGAACTCACCCGTGACGTCGTTACCGGAGCCAGAGAACTGATAGGACTCTCCATCCGGCGCTGGAGAGACTGTAGTCGTAGTAGTCGTTTTTGTCGTCGTAGCCGTTGTGGTAGTGGTTTCTTGCGTTGCTGCTTTCGTTGTGTCCTGGGTTGTCGCCTGTGTTGTCGCTTGGGTCGTCTCAATCGTGGTGGTGTCGGTGTCCGCTGAGGGTGAGGGGCTTTGTGCTCCTTCGCCCGGGTCATCGCTGGACGGTGCGGCGGCGCCGATGATGGTCAATACGAGGAGTACGTATACGACACCCAGGACGCCATTCCGGATTCTTGAACCTGGTTTCATTCCGGGTATTTTCTCTGCTATTGACATACCCTACTCTCGATAGACAGTTGTCTTAAATGTATCCTTAGACTACAGAAAACCCACTCCACAAAGACGGAATGTGTCCTATCGATCTCGCGTGGCGGTCCCCTTTCACAGCTTCGACACGTTCTCGGGATGCCCAGAATACATGCTCAGTCCTCAACAGACTCCCCATTTCAAATTAATCGGCGTCAACTTTCGCTCCCGCCTCACGTGAAGCCACCTCGTCCGGACGAACACCGAACTTGTTGGCCACTCGGAACGCATCGTATCCGGCAAATATCCAGGCGCCAACTGCAAGCGCTTTAATCCCGAGTTCTGCGGGAATTCCGAATGGAGAGGCAAAGACGACGGACCCCACTCCAAAAAGTGCAGCCATATATGAGACAACCCAACCAATAGCTCCGGCTACAGCTGTCTTGATCGATCGAGTGTGTGCATCTCGATAACCGTGTGCTCTTGCGAACTCACGGCTCCAAGCACGGATTGTACCTGTAGGTTCACCGTCTTGTGACTCGAGATGGGTCAGGAACAATCGCTCTGTCTCATCAAGATACTCGGACACCGCTGTCTTGTAATAAGAGCCGACTTGCACCATTCCTACAGCAATCGTGACGGCAGGGACCACTCCATATAGGATGAACGCCTCAAGAGAAGCTGAGGCACTCATACCACGTCAACCTCCTCATCGTCGTGGTCCTGTTTGGACGTGAGGGCAGCACCGATCAGGGTGCCTACCACTGCGCCTGCGGGGCCACCAAGGGAGAACCCAAGAGCGGCTCCACCAGCAGCCCCAAGGGCTTGCCGCTGCGAGTCGGTGAGCTCCCCTTCTGGTTCAATACCGGTCCCATCACATCGAGAGCACTGGTGAAGCTGGTTGTCTTGTACCACAACCCCACTCCCGCCGCATCTCTCACACTGTGTTGGGATATCAGGGTCCTGCGAATTCATATCGGTCTGTGTGCAATCATACCATAGAAGGCTTCCGGTAACAATTATCCATTGGGGTGGGCCACAGAAGGCCACATCCCCATCGTTAGATTGGCTTACGCGCCAGCAATTCCTGCGAGAACCTGAATGAGGGCGTTCGTTGCTTGTCCTCCATTCAGTCCAAAATCAAGGAGGAAGAACGCCACGGTGGCAAATGCCATTGCCCCTAGGACGCCTCGATTATACGGCACCTCCAGGCATGATGCCTAGGCCACAAATCAACACCACGACCAATTATGGGAATAATCAAGCGTAACCAATTGAAATATAGAACCATGAACCTCGAAGGACGATTTCGTGAAATCGAAAAACGGATTCTCACGGAGTCCGAGATGTACAATAGTTCACACCCGAACGGAGAACTTGGGCAGACACTATTGACGACTGCCGAAACTTTGGCTCGTGTTCAGCAGAATGTCCAACAGGAGTACCACGATGAAATTGACGAGCGTCATCAATACCAGGATATTTTTTATTCCAAAGCGGTGAACTCACTGTTCGCTCTGTACCTCCTCTTAAAGCATCATCACTATGATGCAGCTTATCGTGAAGTACGGTTCTTGTTTGAAAGCTACCTTGTCATTAGAGGCCTCAACCGAGACCAGGACAAAGCCGCCAGGATTCTCAACCAGCAGAAAGAGGAAATACGGAACCTTGACTCTGAGGCGAGTCAAATCGAGAGGGCCATCTACGAGTACGAATCGGTCGATGAACTTCATGATATCCTTGCTGGTGAAAAATCCAAACTGAAAGACATGGACCCTACGTACGGGAAAATCTATAACTTTCTCAGCAACAGAAGTTCTCATCCTGTCCGGATCGATGGGGCAATGCTTGACGGGGAGAGGAACAACGTTGAAGAGACACAATTACTGAAGTGGGGAATCATCCTTGGCTTTGGGCTGGCCCAACAGTTCCTCGAAACGTACTACGAGACCTCAGCAAAGGACCTAATCCTAAATGAAACCGAACCGACTATCGAACGGATTGAAAAGGTAATACCCGGCGGGGTTCCCACCTTTCTAACCGATTCTTATTAGCTACTTGTACTTCTTGTGAGGAACCGTCTAGGGACTAGTAATCCGCTGATAACTCTAAGCTGCTCGCCAGAAGCACAATAAAAATGGTCCCAACAAGACGTCACCTACAGTCAGTCTAGCGTCTCAGTCACGCGGACGCCACGTTATCATCTGTTCTCGCGAGGATCTTCCTTGAATTCGTAGAGGCCGCGAGCAATTTTCTTCACCCAGCCGGCGGCGGTAAGTTGTCTAAGGTGGTATTCGACGTTACCTTTCTCGATGCCGGTTTCATCTATCAGGTATCTCGGGTTTGCTCGCCCCCAGGGTTGTCCCTCGTTGCGGCCTTGTTTGAATACCTCCAGGATGCGGTCTTGGTCCGGGGTTGGCTGGAAGTCTTCGTTGACCATCTGTATGCTATTCATCCCGCATCACGACTCAAAATACACTGTGGTATGCAAAATACTTTGCGCTACACTACTAATTATACTTTGCAATACAAAGTATTAAGTGGGTGGGTGTTGTAGTACTACCTGTAGGAGCCCGGACAACAGGTCGCAGAAAGCGGCCGCCTGTCATCAGCAGGCGACCCGGGTTTCGACAGGTGTGCTGAAACCCATGTCAACCCAACACCACACGCCAGAAAACAATTCCGACTCACTCCCCGAACCACTCCGCCAGGACGCCACCCAGCACGTCCTGCTCGGCGTCGACCTCGAGGGCTACCACCACGTCCTCGTCGACACCAGGGACAAGATCGTCGTCATCAACCACGAAGGCATCGACGTCCAGGTCGACCTCGCCGACCACCCCGACAAGGACGAGTGGACGTGGATGGAGTACGTTGACCAGACCCGCGGCTGGAAGAAACGCCAGCGCATCAACCTCCACGGCATCTTCCAGGAGGTCCTCTAATGCAATCGCCCGAACTCGTCCTCATCGCCACCCCCGAAGGGCAGCGCGCTCGCATCCAGGCTGGCGCGGACGAGTGGATTGAAGCCAGCGAGCTCGTGGAGGTCGAGCGATGAGCGTCCAGATCGATTTCGATGAACGCGACGTTCGCGCTGCTGGCGAGTACCTCTTCGTCGATGAGACGGCACTCGACCTCTACCACGTCTACAGCGAGGATGGCCGCCAGCACCTCGTCGACTTCCGCACCGGTATGTGCACGTGCGAAGACGCCCAGTACAGGACGCCAGAGGATGGCTGCAAGCACTACCGCCGGGTCGAGATGCAGCTCGGCCAGCGCAGCATCCCGCCGGGCGTCCACGTCGACCCACTCCTCGAGGCCGCCCGGGAGGCGATTGATGCATGAATCGCTCGGACGCCGTCGAGTCCTTGAAAGACGGCCACCGGGAACTACTCGGGCTCATCGCGGCATTCACACGACGCGATGACCAGGCCGCTCGCGACCACCTCGCCGACCTCCGAGGAGTGCTTAACGACGTCGAACCGCTCCTCCAGGACTCCGGTGATGATGTGTGAGCCCGCACAGCTTCTCCGACCCCGACACCCACTACCGAGTGATTCGCTCAGACACGCCCATCGACGTCGACGGATTCAACCTCGGCGAGCCAACCGGTGAAATCCAGTGCGAGGAATGCGGTGCCGAACATCTAAACGTCGACGAAATCCCTCACGAACCTTGGTGTTCGCAGCGCTACGTGAAGTCGTTGTTTTGGCAGCACCACTACGCGGTTGATGATTGAGCTCCGCTGCGGGGTTTGCTTTTGTTGAGGTCTAACAGTTGCTGTGGCGATCTCCCCATCTCAAATTATGTGATATCAAAAACCCACCAGCGGCGAGCCCGATAGAGAACGTAGCTAAGAATTATGAATATGAGTAGCCAAGCTGTCATTCCTATTGCAAATATGGTTATTTCGGACTGTTGGATTGGACCAATATGATTCCGAGGTGACACCATTAGAACGGCTGAGAAAAACCAGAATGGAAGAGTGAGAAGAGTCCATATTGCCGTGCTAACCACAACGAATCCGGCGATCCCCCAACGTTTGATATCGAATATTGCATAGAGATGTCGCAACCCTGCCCGGACTTGGTATTTGACTGGAATAATAATGTCTTCTGCTAACCAATATGAAATTCGTTGACCGCCATATGACTCAAGAACGGCATCATCTTCTAACTCTTCCAAATAGTCTCCTACTCTTTTTTGACCAACATCTAATTCATCTCCTAGTTCCCTATAGACCTCCATACGATCAAAGCGCTCTCCGGGATGCTGCTGAAACCACTCGATGAGAATTATTTTCTTCCGCTCTCCTTCCTTTGACGAATCATACTCTCCAATTACTTCCTTGACACTTCTCATTATTTAATCACCCATGTAGGTCCATTTCCGAAAGCCGAAATATGATGTCTGATGCTCAAACCCTCGTTTCAAGTTTGAGACAACCTCTCACTATAATACCTTCTGCATCATTTCATATCTTGAAATGGTAAGTCATCAACACCTTACTAGGCAGGGGCTACAGGTGATTGGACCTGATAGATTCATCGACAAGACCGATAAAACTCCATTCCCGGATAACGTCATGTCGCGCGATACTGCGGTCATTTCAATGATTCCCAGCGCAAGAAAGGCAGCAATGGTGGGTGATGAATGATGCGTGAGGACGATCTCCTAACGCTTGCTGTGGTAATGGTTCTCTTGGTGCTGTCGGCTATTGTTGTCATCGCCATGACTGCAGGGAATATAGTCAACCAGCTCTTGGCCCCTGTCCCTTCCGTCGGGGGCCGCTCGGTGCGGCCGCTGCGCTGTTTGTGTTCGTTCTTCTGGCTGGCAAGGGCATGGCGCTGGTGATAGGACAGTTGTGATAATCGGAGCCCAAAGCCGCTTCGCTCGCCGTAAATTAATTCTATCATTCACTAAGCAATCTGAGCATGGCCTTGGACTTCATTGAGAATGACGTTGGTTGCCGGAAGTGCCGCACTCGTTTTTATACTTCTCCTTCGATACGTCCAGATTGATGATAACCGATCCCCGGGTGTTCGAGGACGAATACCTTCCGCGGGAGCTCATGCACCGCGAGGGAGCGGTCGAAGAGCTCTCGAGCGCGTTCGACCCCGCCCTCGACAGCATCCAGGCGAACGACGTTCTCATCGCCGGTCCCTCAGGCGTCGGCAAGACCGTACTCGCCCGACACACCCTTCGGAAACTCGACGCGTACGCGTCCGTCGACCACGCCCACATCGAATGCCTCGGCACCACTACCGGCGACATCCTCCGCTCTGCCCTCCGTAAACACCACGCCCAAGTTGACGTCTCCCAGAACACGCCCGTCGATGACCTCCACGCCCAACTGCGCGACGTCGTCGACCGGCCTTACATCCTAGTACTCGACGAAGCCGACGCACTCCCAGACACCCAGACCCTCGACTACGTCACCAGCATCCCCGAGGTGTCCATCGTCGCAATCTGCCACGACGCCGACCGCTGGCTCTCCCACGTCTCCAACGACGTCCGGCAACGGTTTTCCGGTCCGATCCGGCTTGGCCGATACGGCGTCGACGAGCTCGCGTCCATCCTCAGAGCCCGCGCCATCCAAGGTCTCCCCGAGCGTCGTCAGTGACGACCAGCTCAGAACCATCGCTGACGAGGTCGCCGGTGTCGCACGGTATGGCATCCAGGCGCTGCGAGCGGCGGCGGAACTCGCAAACGAACGCCACCACGCCCACATCCAAGACAACGATGTCGCGGACTCCTTCGAGTATGCACGTAATCGGATTCGGCAGTCGAATCTCCGATCGCTCCCCTTCCACCACCACGTCCTCTACGCACTCATCCACGAGGCGGGCGAAATCCCGGCGAGTGGCCTCCACGAGCGCTACGAAGAGGTCGCGCCCCAAATCTACTTCGGGCACGACCTCACGCCGATCGGGCGGCGGTCCCGCCGGAACAAACTCGCGAAACTCCGCGACTACGACCTCATCGAGCACAGCGGGCCAGAACAGTCCCGCGTCTACTCTGTCCTGGACGAATCGATCGAGCCGCCAATGGGCGATTTAACACCCTCGACCCCATAGAGCAAAAACACTCTTTTGAAACTCTCGGTGACCAACACAAACTATCTGCTGTATACAGAGGGAGGGTTCAGCAATCCCGGATTGGTTGTTCCACACGGGAAGAGGGTGCACTAGTCGTTATGTCGGTGTGCTCCCCTTCTAAAGCGAGGTACACCGAGACGGTAGAGCGGCGGACTCAGAACCGCTCTCGCGAGATGGGGTATCTATGCTCGATACCGGGCTGCCATCGAGAGTCCCCACTCTTCGGCTGTATCCGGTTGAATTCCGTTGGCGGAGTAGACGTTCGGCTTATAAAATAACTCCTGTGTCATCCCATACTCGTCGCGGAGATGTTCGCGGACGCGGTCGACATCTTGCTTGTCGAAGTAGTTGGGTGTGTAGACGAGAATCATATAGTCATCACCCGGATGTGCCTCCCACCCAGTCGCTGTCATGGCTTTTGCTCCCCAGAGAATCTGCTCGTCAACATCGGCAACAACATCGGGCCAGAGCCGATTGACCATCGCAGCAGACCCATACACGTGCCACTTTCCACCGACTTTCTCAGATTCGAGTGCTTTTTCGTCAAGGTCTCGAATTGCCTCGCTGTCCGCTGACGGGAGGTCATCTACGGTCAGATTCTGTGGGCGAGCAACATCGTGTACGCTGAAGTATTTGTTCCTGGTGCGGTATTCGTCTCCCGTCGGCTTCTGGCCGTCAATCACCTCCATCGCGTAGTGCCAGTACCTGCCTTCCTCCACGATCTCAGTCGGGGCGGTGTCCATAGATACCTACTCGTCATTTGACAGTCGCATATACCTTGACTGGAGAGTGAACGTAGAACTGAGGCGTGCGTGCACCGTTACGTAGCTCCTCTGAACGTAAGGCCAGATCTGACCGAGTCCCGTGACCGACTTGCGCTCTGTATGCAGCACGGTCACAGAAACCTATAACCGATTAAGGGTTTCAACAGAGGCAGTAATTTGTTTTCGGGAAAGCCGGTGACCGAATCACGCGGGAAATTACGTTAATTGCAGCGGCACAGTACAGGTTCTTCTTTCGACTTCAAAGAAATGTCTACTGGTGACTCGCGAATAATCAATGTGATATAACCGCAGCTCCGAGTGCTCTATTCTAAATTTTGAGTGGGGTAACGAAGATTACTCGGAGTTACCCGCAACACCAGCGTCGAAAGAATCGCTCTCAAGCCAGAAAATCGGATACTCGTGTTCGCTGTATTTATACCAGACATGGGTCTGCTGATCATCGCTTAGTTGTCCGCTTAGGAAATAGATTCCTGGTTTTGTCATTACCTGTTTGGCTACAGTAGAATCATTAGGTTCTGCGACCATTTCTTTCGTTATCGGTTCGCTGAGATCATCGCTGACTGGTTGGCTTGGTGTACCCCTGCGGCCGCTTCTTGGAAATTCCGATTCAGTTCCCAGGTGACGAATCGTGATTGTTACTGTTTGCCGAGTGTTGGTGTCGTTACGGAATTGAATCGAGCCGCCAGGGATGTACGGTTTTTCGTCTTCAAATGGAAAACCGCTAATACACCCACTCAACGATGATATCCCTATAAACGATATTATTTCGCGGCGGGTCGCCGATAACATATATTTAATAGTATTCGATAGGTAATATATTTTGTGGCTTGCTATCGGCTGTTTACCCAGTCTTGAATTAAATCTAAGGTACAGAAGGACAACCGATTCAAATCATGATTGTCTTTATTGCTAGAATATTTAAACCCTGGATAGTGGAAATTTGATTCTCCGTAACAGAACGAATCTGGGCACGTGGGATCACTTGGATCTCCGTCAACTGCCGAATATAGAGTATCGGAATCACCTGATTCATCGTGGACGTACCCAGCACCCATCGGAGTAATCGAGTGCATGAGTTCATTCGTATCAACATCTACATCTGGATCATCATGCCAAGGGCCGTAAGCATGACAAAGTTCGTGCCAGGTAAATGCCTGCACTTCCCACCCCGGGACAAGCGTTCCTGCAAATACCGCAGCGCCAGTAGCAGTTGACCCGTCAGAGAGTGTGATGGTATATTTTCCACCACCATAGCCATAATCAATACATTCATGAGCGATAACAACACTGTCTCCTGCCACAAGAAAACCAGTATCTTTCATCTCTTGCATCGCTGCTTTCACGAAGCCAATCTCAGTATCGTGATCAATACAGCGGACGCTGGTTTTTCCATAATCTGCGAAACCGAACGTTGCGTTATCGATTTGGTTTGTAAGATAAGTCGCCAAATCATCAGCAGCACTAGTTACAACACCGCCGTGATAGGTGCCCAGTGAATCCGCTTCAAATGCCGTATTTACATAGTAGTAACTCATTCTAACACCTCCTCTGGCTCTACAACATCTAGTTTACCATGATTTCGGATGGACACAATTGGAGTGAGGTTAATTGTGTCGATTCGAGCCTTTCGAGCCCGGATTTTTTCACCTTTTTTACCCTCAACAGTGATCCGTTCGCCGTCGTCCCGATGATACTTTACTGAAATCGGATCCAGATATATTTCGTCGCTACCACCTGTGCCAACAGTAACAGAGTTGCCCTTTACTTCAACAGACACACTTCCGCTCGACCCTTGTTCTGTTTTTATGTCTGGACGACGATAGTCATTTACTGCTTGAAGATACCGCAGACGATCAATCTGGGGGTGTTCTTCCTCAAAGGGCGTGATTGTCTCACCGATTGGGAAGTAACCCGGAATTAACCCGAATGCTGCGAGCGCACCGTGTTTTCGGAATTTGTTCAATTTCCGCGATCCGATTGGTGGTCGAAGTTCAAGGACTTTTTCTCGAGGATCAAGTACGAAGTGGGACATTGGATCGACACTGCCTAATATCCTATTTGGCACTTCTACGTCCGGAATTTCCTCATGTCGGATGGCGATTTCTATGAATTGGCGTTTTCCTAAGATACGATCCTTCTTTCCTTTCGCACTAACTGTTGGTATTGCGCCGATGGCGGCTACCGATCCAGCCGCACTCAGAACTTCCCGTCGACGAATGCCGGATGGTTCAGTTTTATTGACCATTCCAAATGACAGGTTCCATTGCAGGGTTAATAAATTTCCTGCTAGCCATGGAACTGGATTTAATAACTTATTATATATTATTTAATTAAAGGTCTGGGTGTATAAGGAGACATTAACATGACGGCCAACAATAACTATCACCACCAACATTTCTATTCAGCACGGTGTTCTCGGCAGATGATGGCCTTATTCTAAACATTGTGTCATTTAGCTCATCTGCGTCTGAAGAAGCGCGATATAACGATGATTTGAAAACGATGGTGTGAGACTTCTGTCCGCGGACCCTCGGGCGCGCCAGCGCATACCACCAGATTCGTCCGGGTGAGTATCTTCTCGTAACTAAACGGTCCCCGGACTTATACCAGAACCTGCTGGCTATGCGCGATGTATGCAGCACGGCCCTCGCGAACTACCCGAGCTCTGCTATGACCTGCGTCTGAAGAGAGCATGTATTGTAGATGGGCGTTTGATGGGGTGTGTCACTCGGGGTGTGGGGAGTGTGCGGAGGTGGCTTTCTGCGCGAGCCATTCGAGTGCAGCGAGTGCGAGTACGAGCAGGAGTGGGAGCGGCCAGTAGGTGACGTAGAACGAGAGGGCTCAAGGGTCCGTCCAGGACAGCTCACCAAGCGCGGTCCGGTAGCCGGTTTGCTGGAGGACCGCCCAGCCGAGAACGACCCCGAGCCCGAGACTGGGGGTGACGAGGCGGGATGCGAAGAACACGTACGCAGCGACACCACCAACGAGAGCCAGCCCGAGAAACCCCCACACGACGTAGAGGTCGAACACGGGCGTTGCAACCACACTCAGCACCAACCGAATCCCCAGCACACTCCTCCGTGGAGGGCACCCGCCGCAAGCGCCCAGCGTGTGGCCTTCTTATCCGCCCGTTGCCACGCCGGCCAGGGACTCATCGCTTACGTATCCCGTAGCGATTGTGAAATGTCTTCTCACCAACCGACTGAAAACTAACTCCCCACCGGGAATCCGCTGCTGCATATGCGCTCTCTATTCAGCACATCCGTTGAAAATCCCAACTTTTGTGGGTTTCAATGGTGCCAGAACCGCATCTACACTGTCCTGATGAGTTGATTGAGCCACCGATGGGCGATTTAACGCCCTCGACCCCGTAAAGCAGTAGAATAGCTCAGTCAGCCGTCGCTCTCGGGGTCGTATTCAAGTTTCCCTCGCCCAACTCCTCGCGAGCGTACTCCAACATCAGCTCGCGAACTACCATACTTCGGTTCGCTTTCGGTGGGAGGTCCCCTTTTGCACTTTTCGAGGCAATCGCACGATCAAAGTCGTTGAGCAACTCGTCGGGGATAGTGAAACTGGGATGTGCCATAGTGCGACCGTCGCATAGTAGCATCATAAGCGATGGGCCCTATCGCATACAGCGACTATGCGATACTGCGATAGATTTATGTCGGATAGTTGCGACTGTGCGACTGTGCGATGCCAAAACCAAGTGTGGTAATGCCGCAGTGGATGCTGGACGACATCGACGACAGGCGGCACAGTAGAACGGATCGAAGCGAGTGGATTCGCGCGGCCATCCTTGCGCGCCTCGACGCTGAAGACCGAGGCGACTGGGACGAACTCGCACCCGGCGACGACCGCCAAGAATCCAATTCTACGGGAATGGGTGATCCCGCGGACGCCTGAATGGCTCCCAGAGCACAGCCTCACGACCAAAATTCGGACGACACAATTCACATGACTGCACACGCATCACTCCAGGCCGGAAACGGACCGGGGACACGGAAGTTGCAGGCGGAACGCACAGCCTATCAGACACTTGGGGACTGCCGGAAATACCGCATCCAGCCAAATACTCACCAGTATAACACTCCGGGTAGCTCCGCGGTGCCCGCCGAGCGCGCCACATCTGTCCAGGACGAACGCGCTCGGCCTGCCGCGGGTCACGCACCCAATACCATGACTGAGTACGCAACCGAGTCGGGATACACAACCCCGACTCAAGAGGATACCGCTCCCAGAACCCGCGATGTCGCGACCACCATCCAACACCACGCCCGGTCGCTCGCCATCGAGTACTGCTGGCCACCACTCGGCGACCAGGACGCCTACTCCCAGGCGGTCGCACTCGCCACCGAAGCCATCGACCAGGCCGCCCGCGACGCCTACGTCGGCACCACAAACCCACCCACCACCAACCACGGCCAGCCAGACGACCACCAGCGCGCCGCGGACGGGGAGGTGGTGTTCGAATGAACGCCACCACCACGGACAGTCCACGCGTGCGCGACGGCGAGCTCTCCGCGTTCCAGGAGGACATCTTGTACGCGATCGCGGGCTACGAGTCCCAGTACTACACGCCCGACGGCGCCCTGGCACTCGGGCGGAGCGTCGACCACGACGTCGGCGACGGCGACCCCAGGCCGTACGGGCTTGCCATCAAATCCATCCTCGAAGACCGCTACGGGGAGCGCGTCTACCACGGCCGGCTTTACCCCAACCTCAACGAACTCGAGGATAAGGGCCTCATCCGGTCCGGGAAGTTCGACGAGCGCACGAACTGGTACAGTCTGACCCAGGCCGGCCACAACTACCTCCAACGCCGACAGAAGTGGCAGACCGCCTGTCTCCAGGGAGGTGACCAGTCGTGAGCACCGGTCTCGAAACTCCCGACGGCCACCCAAACCAGCGGGAGTCACCGTCCGTCATCCAGCGGCTCACCCACAGGGTTCGGTCGGTGTTCGCTCGCGTCTGGCCATGGTCGACACCGTCGTATCCACGTCTCAACGAAGACGACGTCTTCGACGTGCTCGGCACCACACGGCGCCGCGAGGTCATCCGGTCGCTCGCCGAACTCGACGAAGACACCAACTGGATCGACAAGCGCGAGCTCGCACGCGGCATCGCCGCCATCGAGAACGGCTGCAGTCTCAGCGACCTCTCGAGTAAGCAGTACAAACGCGTCTACATCAGTCTCCACCAGGAACACCTCCCCACGCTCGACGACCACGACGTTATCACCTACGACACATCACGCGGCATCGTCACCCCCAGCACGCACTTCGAGCATGCAAATCAAGCGCTCCACACCATCGAAGCCCTCGAGCCCAGTCCAGGGGTGAGGCCTGATGCCGGAGTTCGAGCGCGTCCGCCCGCAGTCCAGTCGGTATGGCGATGCACAGCCTCGGTTCTCGATTCACGCGACCGGCCAAGGGTATTTCAACGCCACCGCCACCAGCCAGTGGTTGGAGGACGTCGACGAGGTAGCGTTCTATCACGCCGAGGAAGACCGCCTCTTGGGAGTGAGTCTCGGCGAGACCGGTGACGGGTCCTACCGGCTCTACGAGGACAAAGTCGGACGCACGGTCTCGTTCCGGGGTACGCTCTCTGAACTTGGGTTGTCCATCGACGACGTCGACGAAGCGGTGAGTCTCGAACTCGAGTTCGACGCCAGCGAAGGCCTGCTCGTCGCGGATCTCAGCCCCTTGTTCGAGGAGGCTGATTCGTGATGCCACAGTGCGAGAACTGTGGGGCGTTCGTTACCGACGCGTTCGCGCGCGTCTTCGGCGACCAGGACGACGTCGTCCACCGCTGCCAGTCCTGTGATACGAAAGGCCGCCTCAACCAGGGCAGCGCCGCCGGTATCCAGGTCGACTGGACCGTCGCGAACACCCAGCACATCCAGACGGGAGGCCAAGATGCGTGACCACGGCGTCGAAAAAGTACTGACCGAAGCCGGGAGGGGATTGCCGTGAGCGGTGCGCAAGCGGAGCCGACGTACAAGCTGTCGCTCTCCATCCCCCGGGAGCCGAGTGCGTACGTCGCGACCGACCATTTCCGGTTCCGGTACAGTCGCCGCGACAACCCAACCATCACGGACGACGTCGTGGAGACCTGCATCCGAGAAGGCCGCATCAAGAACACGCAGAGCCCGGACCGCTTCATCTTCGAAGCCACCATAGAGGGCTACCGGTGGTGGGTGATCGTCGAACTCGTCGAGGACGCGTTCCTCGACGACGCCGAGAAGCATCGCGTGATCACTGCCTACGTCCCGGACCACCCGGGCCACGACACGAGCGAGGAAGCCTGGTCGATATGAGTCAATCAGAACGCCCACCCCGCGGTATCGGCACCGACACCAATGAAGACCCGCCCGACGTCGACGTACTCATCGACGAACACCGGGAGTTGTTCGAACGGCTCGCAGAGTCAAACCTCCCGGTTGCAGAGTACTTCCAGAACGCCCTCACCCGCTTCGAGGAGGCTGACCGCGATGCCTGAGTTACTCGCCGAGGAGGACGCGCTTGAGGACGGGGTGTTCGTCCATGAGTTTGCGGGCTTCGGCGAGGTCGTCGAGTTCGTCTCCCTGGGCTTGGCCGGCGGAGTCGAACATGTCGTCTTCGAGCTGGTCGACCTCTTCGGTCGCCTCGAAGGAGAGCGCGTGATGGCACCAGACACAGAAATCCTCGTGCCGCGGCGTCTCCCGATGGCAGCGTGGACACGTGACGGGCCCGACGTCCTCGGTCTCCTCTTCGCCGACGTCGACGCCGTGGAGGCGGGCGTAGGCCTTCTCGTTGGACTCGTCACCGAACCGCGCCATGTACCGCGCGGTATGCTCACTCCCACGTTTCCGGCCCTGGCGGTCCTCGATCCGGGCCTGGGAGAACCCGTGCAGGACCAGCCACCGCGTGTTCGACTTCCGGAAGTTCGTGGGCGTGACCGTTTTGGAGACGCCGGCGCGCTCGGCGGCCATCTTGAAGTAGTTCAGGAAGGTGGTGTAGCTCGGCCGCCCGGGGCTGGAGAGCTTACTCCACAGCCACGCGGTGTCATCGTCACCGGCAGGATGTGCCTGCAGCCACTGCTGGAGGTAGGGCACGGAGACGATCAGGTGGACGGGACGCTCGCCTTCCTTCCCGTCGACGTGCACGCCGACGCTGTGGGTGGAGTCGAAGACGTCGCCGACGCGGAGGTCGTAGAGTTCGCCGCCGCGGAGGCCGCCTTCGAACTGGAGGGCGATGAGAGCTTTATCCCGGGGGTTCTGGCACGCCTCGAGCATCGGCTGGATGTCGCCCTCGTACCGGAGGAGGTCGCGCTCGGACGGGACGGGGTCGAAGTTGTTGCTCGTCCCGGTCGGAATCCACGCGAGCGCCGCCGGGGTTCTTCGCGCTTCAACCGGTAGGTGCCGAACGACCGCAGCACCGTCCGGTAGTCCTGGTTGGTGTGCTCGTTGTCGTACTCGGAGTGGATCCAGCGGACGATCGCCTCGGC
This sequence comes from Halobacteriaceae archaeon GCM10025711, assembly GCA_042662785.1. Classification (GTDB taxonomy): domain Archaea; phylum Halobacteriota; class Halobacteria; order Halobacteriales; family Halobacteriaceae; genus JBHSYX01. Next base: position 51,310 of record JBHSYX010000002.1, on the reverse strand, counting down.
GGCCGCCCGGTACTCGAGCGCAGCGCCCAGGAGGCCGTGCTCTTCGAGGAGGTCCTCGACGTCGTCCTCGCTGGTGAGGCCCGCGGCTTCGGCTTCGTCGTTCTCCTGGAAGTCCGCGAGGGACGGGGGCGGGGCGAGCGTGGCCATGCGGGTTGCGTGCCGGAGGATCTTCAGGTGGCGGTGGTCCTTGATTTCGGAGGGGACGAGCCGGATGTTGTCCGACATCTTGAGGAGGTGGCGGCGGTCGGCCTCGAATTGGACGTAGCGCGCGTCTTCGCCGGTGCCGCGGATGCGCTGGCGGAGGGTGTCCACCTCGGCTTTGGGGTCGGCGTCGGTCATACACCCTACCTTTATCCGATGGCTTGTAAGCTTCAGGCTAGAAGCCGGCCCTTGGCTTATACCGAGAACCTTACAAGCCAATACATAAATGGCTGTTCTCGGGGTTCTCAAACGTTACAGCACACGGATGAATCTTCTAACGCGATAGATACTTCTCTCGCGGCCGCTCCCAACCGGGGGTGTCCGGCGTGAGTTCGCCGGGCCTCACCCTTACCCAGCAAGTTCCCGCCTCCGCTGGACCGACTGTTCAACTCGGCACCCAGCCACCATCCCAGATCTGGAGTGACCTTGCGAGCGACAGCGCCATCCAGCGCACACTCGTCGACGCCGTCCGCACCCTCCTCGCGAACGCCACCCACTACGAACGCGTCCACGTCCTCGAGGAGGCCGGTGTCACCGCAGCCGACGGCGCGTACGCTCGCGTCCTCGCCGGTGTCGACCGCCCTCCCGAGGACGACGACCATCAGGCCGCGCTCGAACTCACCCAGCAGTTCGGGTCCTGGGAGAACTCACTCCTGGGGTTTCCGGTCTCGCTAACGCAACTCCCGAACGGCCCGTTGGCCGCTCTCGACGCCGCAGACAGGGCGATCACGATTTCGGTTCGTGTCGAGAGTTCGTTCCGAGAGCAGCGCGCAGACCAGCGGCGCCGTCTCGCCGAACTGCTCGCCGAGCTCGCCCAGGTGTTCGACGTCCGCGTGGTCGCGACCACGTACATGCAGCGGTGGCTCGCCACCCACCACCGCGCCGAACTCCCGGGTAGCGTTAGCGAACAGTGCACCACCCAGCACACGGGTAGCCCCGTGTCCGCGGTCGTCGACGAGGCCCGCGACGCCCTCGACCCCGACGGTCGCGACGTCGCCATCCTCCGTAGCATCGCGAGCGCGGCGTCCGAAACCCAGTCCTACAAGCAACTGTACGGGATGTTCCCCGAGGTCGAGGACTCCCGTATCCGGCAGGTTCTCGGCCGTCTCGAAGACCTCGGGCTCGTCGCGAAGTTCGGCTCCCGGACTGACCGGCACGTCGAACTCCTCCAAGGAGGCCGCGCACTCCTCGACGTCCTCGACGAGGAACTCGGCCAGCAGCAGCGCCTCGATGAGAGCGTTAGCGCAACCGGAAACCCGGTTGACGATAGCCGTGACATCCCGCACGCACGCGAAGGCCCCACCGCAGGGGATGCCGGCCGGCCGGGCTGGGCCGAGGGCCCCGTACAGGTGGCGGCGATGGCGCGCTGGCGGCAGGCCGCCGCCACGCACAGCGCGCCAGCCGGCGGTATCGGCGCGGTAGACCGCCCCGAACCCGGGAAGGACGACCCACGGGAGGCAGAATGGGCGTTCGACCAGGAGGCTGACCGGCTGGTGGTCGGTGCAGTGGCGACGCGGTCGGCCCTCCAGTACTGGACGAGTGTTGCGAGAGCGTTAACCAGCCCGAAGACCTGGCGGATGGTCCTGACCAAAGACCGTCTCGGTGACGTCGACGTTCCCGAACTCTTGCTCCGGCATGCCCGCAACCTGGGCGGACTCCCGAGTGGTGGGTTCGAAGCGTACGACGAGCTCGTCGAGAACATCCAGGACTGGCGGACGTACCTCGAGGACCTCACTCGCCAGTACAAGCACGGCGAGTACGACGACCGCAACCGGTTCCGCGGGGAGATCCTGCGGTCAGCCCACGGGCTCGCCGGGACGATGGTTCACCTCCTGGACGTCGCCGGCGTCGACGTCGTCCGCGAGTGCCGCGTCCCCGATCTCGCGGAGTTCTCCGCCGACCAGAAGGACGCGTTGGTTGAGACGCTCGCGACCGGCGTTGCCATCCAGTCCCGGTATGGTGAGTTCGCGGCGTTCCGCCAGCTCTACGAGCAGCGCGAAGGCCTCCGGGACGCCGCCATCGCTCCCCGGGTGGATGCAGCGGACTCACTCGGCGAGTTCATCGGCCGGCTCACGATCGTCGGACAGGACGGGAGTCGACTAGTCGACCGCCTCCAGGACCGCCTCCGCGAACCGAGAGCACTCCACGAAGATGCCCCCGAGTTCGCCGTCCGGGTGCCAGTCCGCACCGACCAGCACCGCCCGACCTACGCCCAGGTCGCTCGGGAGGTCCTCGCGACCAAGCGCCTCGAACCGACGCGGGAAGCGGTGTCGGTCCTGCAGGCGTTCACCGGGTCACCCTACGACGCGGCCTTCGCACTTGGCCGCGGGCTCGCCAGCGAGACGTACTCCCGGGAGCTCCGCGTCGACGAACTCCGAGTGGCACTCTCGGCACTCGCTCCCGAGCGCATCCTCCCCGAGATGCCACCCACGGTCTCGAAGGCAATCCATGCGCTCCTCACCACGGAGGCGGTGCTCTCTCAGCGGGAACTTGCCGACCGCGCCGGTGTCTCGACGCGTTCGCTCCGCGAGTACACTGACATCCTGACCGCGTTCGACATCGTCCGAGCGATCGACTCCGGCTACCGACTTGCTCTCTCCACCCGGGACGAGGCCGGCGTCCTGCCGTGGTACGTGGGAGACTCCCTGGTGGAGACTCGCGATGTCGTCTTCGAAGCCGCCCTCGACCTCGCCGACCCCGACCGAGTAACCGACCCTGGTGATCCGGTTGGGAGTACGTTCTACTGGCCGCCCGACCTCGAGCAGTTGCGTCGGCCGTGGCCCTGGATTACACCATGGCTTCGAGTGGTCCATGGCCTCGTCGACGACGTCCTCCAGGAGGCCAGCGACGGCCATGTCGAGTTCGGTGCCGTCCGGAAGCAGGCGAGTCTACAGGCTGCCGTTGCCGGGGGTGGTGAGGCGTGAGCCGTCGCTGTCCGAGCTGCGGCCACCTCTCCTCGGTGATCTACCGATGCGAGGAATGCGGTCGCGATCTCGTGGACGTAGAGAATGTTAAACACGAAACGGAGGGGGTTGCTAGTGGTGAGTGACGACGTGATTCTGGCTGCTGTTCACGATGCCCTCGAGAGTGGCGACACCGGGCCACTCGGTGGGGTTCCCTACACGGAGGTCGCTAAACGGGTGAATTCTCCGCCAAACGAGGTATCGACACGCCTCATGGAACTTTCGTTAGAAGGGGTTCTAGAGAGGCGGATGGACTTAGGGCCGTATGGCCCTCGATTTGGATATTTAATGAGCCCACCTGATTGACCAGAAAACTGCTCCGTACTCTTGGGGCTGTATTGCACTTCTAGAGATAAGTTCATGGCGGTGGAATTTTTTGTATAATTGTGATGAGTAGTGAAGAGGCTGGGAATACCGATTCAGGATTCAATGAGGCGAATCCGCAGGGATCTCCTCACATCGACCTTATTCGCGTAATTGACCGGACAATCCACGTCTCTCCTACTGATAGAAAGAAGGAAGTCGATTTTACTGTACAAAACCCAACGGATGAACAAGAATTCAATTTTTTATTTCTTCCCCTCCGACAGTTCGAGCGAAATCTGAAGGCTTTCGATGAAGATGGGAGGAGGCTAAACATCTATCCGAATTCGTACGTTGAAGAGATGCTTGATGAGGTCAAGGAGAACAACGAAGAGGACTACCAACGGATGCAACATTGGTTCAAGCATGCCGATTATAAACCGTTCATTCAACTGCCGCCGGATAGGCCAATCAAGCCTGGTGAACTACGTACCATCCAGCTAACTTTTGAACAGTCTGACCCGGTTGAATTCTACAGCGTCCGCGACCCTTCGCTCATCAGAGGGTGGGTTGGACAATGGAAGAAAAAATTCTTCAAAATTCCTTCTTTCCTGGTTGACGTCGAACGTTTCCCTGGTCACCCTCACGACACTTTCGTCGTGGTTGTTGGCACCCCAGGATATGCAACAACCGGTTCATCAGAGCGGGAAGGCGGCGAACCTGCGAAGGAGATCTACGAGAACGGGCTCAACGATGATACACGCGTCTTGTCGGTTCGCCTGCCTGGAGCTGAGAAACGTCGATATACATGGGACCTCCAATACGATCTCATCCCCAATAACAGAACCCTCATGTTGGGACTCGCTGTTTACTGGGTATTAGCTGTAATTTTAGGTATTGTATCTATCTCTCTCCCGGTTGCTGGTCTGAATTCTGTTTCTCTTCCAGTTTTGGGAGTGGTGGACGGCCTCGTTGGTTATGGAAAAACTGTCTCAGCTGGCTTCCTTACTGCTACAATTGGGCTCATCTTTGCGCTTGATGCGGGCTGGACAGACCGATACAAGGTACTGAGCATCCTCCCTCTGCTCCTTCATGGTATGGCTTGGTTCCTGTGGACCTTCCCGGACCCAACGACCACTTAAATAGCTATTTCAAACAAGGATACATATACTATGAACCCTCTACGTTAAGACAGAGGGAGCGAGCCATGACAGGGGTCCAAAAGAACCTGAAGGACGAAGCCGAGGAGCAAATCCTGCAAGTTACCATCCCGGGGAGCGGTGTCATAACCAAATCTGGCAAAGAAAAGGAAAAGGAAGAGGAGTCTGAAAGCCCAGATTGACATATTTTGCGAACCCTCTTATCCGTGCATTTCACCGCAGTTCTTCGTAGCCACAGCTACCTAATCTTGTCCCGTTCGGTGCCTGATACTTACTTTCACTAAGCTTATTGCTTGGAATCAGTAATTCATAGGCGGGATAGCGCGTTCCCGTTGGGAGTCTGCTATAGGGGTGTCGGCGCGAGGGGAACTCGTGACCGCCGGCGTCTGTCCAGTAGCTAATCTTTTCTCCAATTCATGAGTGCAACCCACGCGACCACTGGCTCAGAGCGTCCTGTCCAGCCAGATCGTGCTTTCGAACGGTACGTCTGGACGAACCCGGAGATTTGCAACCACTGCTTCGCGCGCCCGAAGCAGGTCGACGCTCCCAATGAGTACTCGCCGAGCGTTCTCGGCGACGTCCACTCGAGGACAAGCCAGGGGAGCTCGTCTACGACCGGGAGGACGCAAACGAGTACGGCACCCGATATCGGACTCGGCCATATACGGCGTGTCGGGAGTGCGGGAGTCTCGGTCTCCACGTTCGCTACGACACACTCTCGAAGCAATCTGCCGTCGACCGCGTTCCCCGACTCGCCGACCGCCTCCAGGAGCAAGGCATCCACGTCGACCTGGACGTGATGTTCGAGCTCATCCGAAAGGGCAAATCCCGGGAAACCCTGGAGGCGTACGATCGTGAGTTGTTCGCGAGCGCTGTCAAACTCGGCATCGAACACGCGCACTCCCGATGACGCCAGCGTGGCTTCCAGGTCCACCCGGCCGAGGGCTTCCGTGACGGCATCGCTTCCTGACCAAGCATGGGTATCACCCTATAACGACGGGACTCGTTCCACCCTCGATTCATCCCCTGCTGGCGACCCCCTTGGGTCGCACGGACGGCGGCAAACAGCTCCCGGGAGCGCCGAATACCCCGCGGACAACGCGGACCCGGCTGCTCGCGGGCAGGTGCAAATCCTGGCCGCCCCTCTTGGGCTTGTAGCTCAACCCCGGGAGAGCACCGTCCTGAAGAGACAGCCCAGTCCAGGTTCGACTCCTGGCAAGCCCACTCGCCCACCACCACACCCCTTCTCTTCCTCCTCTTCTGGCTTCCAGGTGTGGTGTCGGGCAGCCCAGACTCGGGTTCAACTCCCCACCTAGGTTTCCACTGCATGATACATGCATTTCATTCTCACTCATGGCCATCACAGCACACCCAACAGACAGCGTAGCCGACCACAACCGGAGGATCGCTGAGTACATGCCAGTCGACCGCTGGAAGACCATCAAAGGCATCTTCTACGCACTCCTCATCACGGGCCTCGCCGTCTACTCGGTGTACTCGGATGCCGACCCGACCGCCGTCTTCCTCAGCGCGACCATCGCGATGCTCGTCGTCTTCGGCGTCGAACTCCGCGAGGTCGAACTCGTCCGCGGCATCACCCTCACCTTCGGTACCCAGAAACATCGACCACCCGACGACCAGGAGGACGACTAGTCATGCCCGCCCAGGGCAGCGACCGAGCCACCGTCCAGGCGTTCCTCAAGGACATCCAGTTCCGCGAGGTCCACGCGTTCACCTGGGGGTTCGTCGGCACACTCGTCGCCATCACCACCAACTCGATGACAATCGGCGCCGCCATCCTCGGCCTCCTCGTCTACGCCTACACCGGCAAGAAAGCCACCGCCCGAGACCTTGGCACCGACGTCGAGGACTACGTCTGGCGGCAAGTCCGCCGCGAACCCCACTACTTCGGCACCGGCATCCTCACCGGCGCCATCGTCGGTGGGATTGCGGTCCTCGCCGGCGTCAACCTCGCTGGCCTCATCCGCTCCTTTTCAATATGATTTCTTTCCCGTTGAAAGAGGACTCTATTTGTCAGTCGTCGTCTCGCATCGGCGGCATCACAGTCCAGTAATCTTGACCGGTGAACGTCTCAAATTTTAATTCTGAGTCGGTATATTCTGCTGCTATGTACATTAGCGATTCCAGCATGTCTGCAGTACGCTTTTGTTCAGTAGCAAGCTGATCGATATCGTCGCGAAGCCGGTTAATTTCATCGCCAATCTTTGCGAGCTCGTGGTCTGTCATCTCTGATGACATGTGGCTATTATCTGGTTGACCTATCACCAAAAACCTACCGAGCTATCATCGTCTTAGCGTCTACTGGATGAAGTGACTTGACAGACACTCTATCACCAATATACCAAAATACAATGACGGGAGGACTCCACTCTAAATTCGAGACCATGTCCTACCAGATTACGGACTAACAGTCTACCTTCTGATACACACTCGCAGCCACTACCACCGCCACCTCAGCCATCCCAGATGGCTATTTAAAATATATATTCTCTCACGACACCGCACGACAGAATCCAGCCATGTCTACTCGCAATCGCCGCGTCACACTCGCCCTGAAGTGGCATCATCTCGACAACCTCTCACCTCGAGAGGTTCGGGACCGCTTTGAGGATGAGGGCATCGGCGATTACGCCCTCTCGACTATCCGGGACTACCTCAACGAGGAGCCGAAGGACGAGGTCATCAAGGCGATCGAGAAGCGCCACGCAGACGTCCGCCTCCAGGCCGCGGAGCGATATGAGCGCCTCTACCAGACTGCTCGCGAAGACCACGACCAGCTCGCTGTCGAGGACGACCCCATCCAGCGGGTCGTCCCGCAGACCCAGAAGGTTCCACCGGACGCTGATGGACCGATCCATTCGCCGGGGTGGGAGCAGGTCGAACCCGGGGATGAAGACTGGCCGGAGTGGGCGACCGACCGGGATGTCGTCATTCGGTTCACGGACGACCGCCGCGAGGTGATGCCTGGCGAGTCGTTTCCCGTTCGGGGTGTTGATGGGTCGCCGAAGTACACGTCGGAGTTCGTCGGGTTGCGTCGCGATCAACCCGACCTCCAGTCACGGCAGATGACCCGCCGGGAGATGGCGTCCCACCTCCGGGAGAAAGCGGACGTCCTCGGGGTGTACTCGACGGACATCAACATGAACGTGAACGGCGAGCTCGACACATCGGTCTCGCTCGACGCGGAGGCCGCTGCAGCTATCCGGGAGGCGACACTCGACGATGAGTAGCTGCACGCCCAACTGTGACGGTGGTGACACCGTCGAGGTCGACCTCTCGCCGGCGGAGATTCGCGCCGCGTACAATCCGTTCGAACATGGGTGCTGGCTGGACTTCGCGAACAAGCTCACCCAGGGCTACATGGCCGGCGAGTACGACGACTGGAGCCCCCTGGGCGCCCATCACGGCCAGTGGCTCCGGCATCTCGCCGGCGACGCCGACGTCGAGGAGGACCTCTCGCTCCTCTGCCACCGTGATGGCCTCAAGACGACCATCGTCACCGCGTTCCTTGTCGCCTCCCTCGAGTACAAGCCCGGCTACCGGGCGATCTGGGCGATGAACACCCAGGAGCAGGCCTACGAGAAGGCTGACCGCGAACTCAACCGGATGATCGAGCGGAACCCCTGGCTCATCAACCTCAACAAACCACGCGAGGAGGACTCGAAGAAGACGAAAGTATTCGCGAACGGGTCATCGCTGACGACGGGCTGGCTGTTCGGAGCGATCGAGGGTTCTCGAGCCCACCTGCTCATCCTAGACGACATCATCAAGGAACGCGGCGACGGCAAGACCGAGGAGGTCCTGAACTGGATCGACGGCGTCACCCAACCGATGGTCAAGGACGACGGTCGCACTGTCATCGTCGGAACGCGGAAACGCCCCGACGATATCTACAGCCACTACCGAGACTACGAGGGCTACGCGTTCCGCGAGTTCCCCGCCGTCCTCGACGTCTGGGACCAAGAGTATGGGGAAGACGACGACTGGCAGACACGGCGGCCCGACCCAGAGTACTACACCGAAGTCGAGAACCCATGGCGTGCCGGTGAGTCCCTCCACTTACTCTGGCCGGAGGCGCGTGGTCCAGAGTGGCTTGCGGACAAGCGCTCGAAGATGGCTGACCACCTCTTCTGGCGGGAGTACACGCTCACCATCCGGGGTGCCAGCGGGAACCTCATCGACGCCAGTGACGTCAACGAACTCGCTGAGAACGGTGGGTGTTCGATTCGCGGCCAGAACCCACCCCGGCAGTTGACGCCCGGCGCCGGCGAGGCAACGGTCGTCGCTCACGACCCCGCGCAGTCACCAACGGGTGACGATGCCGCGTTCGTCGCGTTCCACGTCGGTCGCGACGGCCGACGAACGCTCCTGGACGCTGTCGCCGAAACCGGCATGTCCCCCAGCTCGGTCAAGGCCACGCTCGCCGACCTGGATGACCGCTACGACCCCGCGGTCGTGGTGATCGAGAATAACGGGATGCAGCAGTACGTCGCCAACGACGCCATCGAGTTCTCGGCGTCGCTGCGGGCGAAGGTGACGGGCATCGCGACCACCGGAGAGAAGCACTCCTGGGAGAACGGCATCCCACGACTGCGTACGCTCGTCGAGAACGGCGGCATCCAGTTCTACCGCGGCCACCAGTCCAGCGAGGAGTTCATCCAGGCGGCGATGAGCCTCCAGCTCTCCGACGGCCGGCTCGAAGGCCACACGCCCGACCTGATTGCGGCGTGGTACATGGCCGAGCAAGGCATCCGCCGGCTGGAATCCCTGGGCGCACTCGACGGCGCCAACGAGGACGACGAAGACGACACCGGAGTCTCTGGCATCTAACCCATGACCAACCATCCCGACACCGGCGCGTACAGTGAAGCGGCGTACCGCTCGATCACCAAGGACGTCGCCGCGAAGGCAGAGGAGACACAGCAACTCGACGAGAAGTACAAAGAACGCATCCGGGGCGGGGCGATTCAGCCACCATTCTATCCACCCCAGATGGCGCGCCTCCTCGAGGTCAACCCCACGCACGCCAAGTGCGTGTTCTCGAAGAGCCGGAACGTCGCCGGCTACGGCCTCGAGATCGTCCCGCACCCGGACGTCGAGAATCCGGATGAGAGCCAGCGTACGATTGCGGAGGACTTCTGGTTCTCCGAGGACTCCACCTGGCAGGTTGGTCCGGTCTCCTCCGAGCGGTCAACGCCGGCGGACGTCCTGGAGATGGCGTGGACTGACTACGAGGCCATCGGCTGGCTCTCCATCGAACTCCTCACCAGCACGGACGGCACGCCCACAGGACTCGCGTGGGTGCCCGCGATGACGATTCGGCGGCGTCGCGACGAACCCGGCTACGTCCAACTCCGCCGCAACCGCCTCCGGTACTTCGGGAACGCCGGCGACCGCTACGAGAGCCCAGCGACATTCGTCGATAGTGAGGATGGCAAGACCGGGAGTTCGGTTCCGAACCCGGCGAACGAACTCATCTTCAAGCGCAACCACAGCCCGCTCTACACGCATTACGGCGCCCCCGACATCGTGCCCGCCATCCCCACTGTCCAGGGTGATGATGCGGCCCGCGAGTTCAACATCGACTTCTTCGAGAACAACGCCGTCCCCCGGATGGCGGTCATCGTCGAGGGCGGTGAACTCACTGAAGGCGCCCGCAAGGACATCCACGACCTCCTCCACGGGATGAAAGAAGAGGACCACCGGACGATTGTCCTCGAGGCCGAGAAGCTCCTGGAGGACACCGGCCAGATCTCCATGGACGACGACGCGGACAACCTCAAAATAAGGGTCGAACCCCTCACTGTGGGCATCAACGAGGATGCGAGCTTCCAGGAGTTCCGCGACCGCAACGAACACGAGATTCTCAAAACCCACGACGTCCCGCCGATCGAGGCTGGCCAAATCAAGAGCGGGGCGTTCAGTACGGACGCGGAAGCCCAACGGAAGGGCTACATCGAGACGGTCATCCAACCCAAGCAGGAAGCATTCGCCCAGCTGCTCTACGAGACCATCCACGACGCCCTCGGGGTCACTGACTACACGATCGAGTTCCAGACTCGGGGTGTCGACACGCGGCTGACCGATGCGCGGGTGGCTCAGAAGCGGATTGCTGCTTCCCGGGGTGCGATGACGGTCAACGAGGCCCGCGACGAACTCGGACTCGAGCCCCTTGACGACGACCTCGGCGAGATGCTGCTCGCGAACATCGAAGACTCGAGCGTGGACCCGCAGTCCGACCCTGCGGAGTCGACGGCTAGTCGGCCGACGTACCTGCCTCCGGCGGAGAACTCGTTGGGGAAGCGCTCGGAGATCTCCCTCAAGCAGGGCCAAATCGATTCGATGCAGTTCGACAGCTCGAATCTCCGAGCGGGACTCTACGACTACTCTTCGAATGATCTCTACATTCGGTTCCGCCGCGAGGACGGCGTCGACCCGATCTACATCTATCGGTTCGTCCCACCCCACACCTGGGAGGAGCTCACCGAAGCACCCTCGCACGGCTCGTACCACTACCACAACATCCGGATGGACTATCCCTACGAGCAAATCACGTCGAGTGACTGGCCCCAACAGGGACGGGCAGCGCCGACGGAACTTGGCGCTGTCGAGCGCTTCCTGAAAGCATAGACGGCGGTACTGATGACCACGGGAGTCCCCGGGCTCCCCGTGCGAGGACTCGACCGGGATGTTCTGCGATGACCGAGAACAGTGACAAACAGCGCGGCGAGAAGCATGGCGTCCTGTCGACCGGTCGAGCCCGGAAGACCCAGGACGCCAACGATGCGGACGCCGCCAACAGCGAAAGCGAGGACTGACCGTGACTAGCGAGAAGACCGAACAGATCACCAAACGCGTCGAGTTCAAGGAGGCCGACGACGCCCGCCAGATTGCGACCGGCGTCGTGATGGTCCCGAACAAGGTCGACCTCCAGGGCGACTTCGAGCGGCCCGACACCATCCGCGACCTCGCGGAGGGATTCATGACCCGGCTCTCGAGCGGTGACTCCGAGGGCGGCATCATGCATGCCGCGTTCCCGGGGCACTCCACGCTCGTCGAGAACAGCGTTCTCGACCAATCCCGGGAGATCGGCGGCCGGGAGTACCCCGCGGGTACGTGGACGCAGTCCTGGAAGTTCACCGATAACGAGCTCTGGACGCTCGTCCGCGACGGCATCCTCTCCGGGTACTCCATCGGCGCCGACCAGGTCGAATGGTCGGACCCCATGGAACAGGGCGACCTTCCCAGCGACGTCACCGTCGCGGAGGGCTATCCCGGGGATGAACTCGTGTGGGAGCTCCAATCGGGGGCTGTCAAAGAGGTGTCGACGGTCGACATCCCGGCGGTCCCCGACGCGGAGATCCTCCAGACCAAGGACGGCGCCGAGAAGCGTATCGCCGACTACCTCGGCGACCGCGAGGGCTTCCTCGAGGAGATGGCCGACCGCGGCCACTCCGAAGGCGAGGCCGAACGCCTCTGGAACTACCTCCAGCGGGCCGTCGACGAAGAAGACGTCGAGGCCGCCTCTGGCTGGCTGGCCCGAGCGAAGGCCTTCTTCACAAAGGGCCCCGGCGCGCCCGACGAGCAGGCGAAACGAGCGACAGATAACTCCGCCGCCGGCGATGGCGGCACCTCTGACGGTGGCACTCATGCCGCCGATGCTATGACTGACAAGAACACCGATGACGAGCCCCTGCGTGGGCCAAGGAACTCCAGGAACAGATCGAAGCAAACAACGACCGGATCGAGGCCGCTCTCGAAGCCCAAGAAGAGGAGAAGAACGCCGAGGGAGGCAATGATGGTGGCGACGGCGAGAAGGACGCGTTCGCTGATGCTCCCGAGTGGGCGCAGCAGCTGAAGGAGGAGACTGAGAAGAACGCCCAGCGGATCGACGACGTCGCGAAAGCGTCGGGGACGAGCCAGCAGATCGACGCCGACCGCGGCCACGCCACGTCGAACCGGAAGGTCTCGAAGGCATGGGACGACACCCTCGCACTCCCCACTGGGGGTGACGCCTGATGACGGACCGTATCACGAGCGAGCGGTCCCTCAACAAGGTCACCACGAGTGACTTCTCGAGCGGTGGCCTGCTGAACCGCCAGCAGTTCGACGAGTTCTTCCGGATGGCGCAGGACGCGCCCCAGATCATGGACCAGGTCCGGTTCGTGCGCCTGCAGGGCCCCAAGCAGCAGATCGACCGCATCGGCGTCGGCGAGCGCCTGCTTCGTGCTGCGACTGAGGCGACCGAGGGCTCGCTCAACTCGCCGAACACGGGTTCCATCGACATGGACGCGGTCAAGATGGAGCTGCCGTGGGAGGTGTCGATGGAGACCGTCGAGGACACCATCGAAGGAGAAGGAACGGCGGACGTCCTCGTCGAGAAGTTCGCCCGCCAGTTCGGAGTCGACAGTGAGGACCTCGCATTCAACGGCGACACGACCAGCGGGGACGCGTTCCTGTCGATCAACGACGGCTGGATCGTCGACGCCGAGAACCAGGGTCCGGCGGCGAACGTCGACCACGCGAACGCGACCATCGACAAGTCGGTATTCAGCAACCTCCTCACGAGTCTGGACGCGAAGTACCGGCGTGACCCCGAAGGGCTCGTGTACCTGACGAGTCTGAACCAGAAGCAGAACTACAAGGACTACCTCACCGACCGGTCGACGGCGGCCGGTGACGCCATGCTCATGACTGGCGAGGAGCCGACGCCGTACGGCCTCCCCATCGTCACGCCGGTTGGGTTCCCGGACAGTCGGGCGATGCTCGTCAACCCCATGAACCTCGTCTGGGGCGTCCACCGCGACGTCAACATGCGCGTCACCCAGGAGGGCGAGGCGGTCGTGCGGCGTGACCTCTACGCCATCTACAACATGCTCGCCCGCACCGACTACAAGGTCGAGGACGCGAACGGTGTCGCACTCGCCCAGAACATCGCGACCGCCTGAGGTGGCTCCTGATGGGAATCACCTACACGAAGCAGGCTGACGGCTGGACCGGCGGCACCCAGCGCGAGGTCGTCGTCGACGCCGCGTTCGACTCGTCGTACACGGCCGGCGGCGAAGCACTCACCCCCAGTGACGTCGGCCTCAAGAAGATCGAGAACGTCGACATCGAATCCGTCACCACGGACTCGGGATACATCGTCGAGTGGGACAACGACGCCGGCACGCTCGTTGTTCGCGAGGAATCCGATACTGGTGGCGGGCTATCTGAGGTTGCGGATGCGACTGACCTCTCTGGTGAGAGCATCCGGCTCTCCGTCCGGGGGCGGTCCTAGTGGTCGACCTCCGCTACGTCGGGAACGCCCAGCGGTATCGCCTCACCAACACCACCGTGGACGTCACCCAGGACGACCCCCTGGTCGACGTCGACGAGGAAACCGCATCGTATCTCCTCGAGGAGACCGACCAGTTCGAACCGGTCGACGAACCTACCGGCGACACTCCTGAAGGGGATGCAACCACGGCGGACGTCATCGAGAGCAGTGTGTGCCCGTGGTGTGATGAGTACGAGGGCGAGAACGTCGGCCAGCACGCGTCCAGCGCACACCCCGACGAGTGGGACGCCTACAAGGAGGACTAACCCATGGCCGACGTCGGGTACTGTACCGTCGAGGACCTCCGCCGAGCGCTCCGGAAGGCTGGTCTCCCGGGTGATGCAGCCCAAGACAGGGATATCGCGCTCGACGCGATCACGTCCCAGACCGAGTGGCTCCAGGAGCAGACCCACCGCCACTGGTATGAGCCGAACGGCATCGCCGAAGACACGGATGACATCATCCCGACGTCGCCGCTCACCCACAACGAGGACGAACAGGACATCCCAACCAGGGCGTTCCTGACGACGACCGAGACTGACCGGAGCAGCTACTATCCGCCGACGTGGGTCGACTACGATCCCGACGACGAGGACGAGCCGGAGTACGAGGAGATGGATGGGCTCACTCCCCAGCAGCACCGCGGTCCGTTCACGCGCGTGACGCTCTTCCGCCGGGACGTCAGTTCCATCTCCGAACTGCTCGTCCTCTCGACGACAGGCTACGAGGACTGGGTCGCCAACGCCGACTACACCGAAGGCCGGACTGGCGACTACTACCTCCACGTCGACGACAGCACCGGGCTCACACGACTCTACCTCAACACGGATTCACTCGACCCAGACCTCGAGAGCTATGCGGGTGCAGTCGTCGCCACCTACGACTACGGCATCGAAGGCCTCTCAGATACCGTCCGCCGAGCAGTCGCACTAAAGGCCGGGAGCGACCTCGCCGAGGAGGCAGCCGTCCGCATCCCGGAGAACGCGACCCTGTACAACGTCGAGACGAAAGCCGAGGAGATGGAGCGCAAAGCCATGGACCTGCTCGAGATTCATCTCGCCAACGGAGGTCGCTGACTGGTGGAGCTCGAAGCCAGCTTCGAACGCGACCTCGAGGCGGCCGTCCTGGAGCAGGCCGCTCACGAGCTCGTCGGCAAACCCAACAACGTCGTCTACAAGGCGGTCAAGGCGTCCCATAATCGGCTCGACCAGTCCGACTACGACACGGACCCTGTGAAGGAGTCCTTCGTCAAACCCGAAGTCGAACGATCAGGGAGTCGGCTGAAAATCACATGGGGGTGGACGCACGAAGCCGCCCAGTTCTTCGAGACCGGCACCAGCCCCCACCGGGTGAACGGCCAACCCGTGCTTTCGTTCATCTGGGAGGATGCGCCGCCGGGAATCGTCGAGGAGTTCGGTGACGGCGTCAACCCGGACCCACGGGTGTTCTTCCAGTCGGTGGACGTCGACGGCATCGACGAACTCCGGTTCACGCGAGCCGGCCTCCGCGTCCTCCGCCACCACATGCAGTCCTAACCCCCTAATTATGGTTGACCTCGCGAACTTCATCCTCGCCCGCATCAACGCGAACTGGAGCACCGGGAACTACGACCCGATGCCTATTCTCTACCACAAGAGCGACAGCCAGCGCTACGACACGGGCGAACGCGGCGTCACCGTCGACCTCCCGGAAGGGAACGTCATCTCAGTGGGTGCGGACCCGACCGGAACGAACACGCCGATGGGCGGCGAGTTCGACTACAAGGTCGAGACCGGCGTCTCCGTCCAGGTTGAAGGCCTCCACGAGGACGAGTGGGGCCACATCACGGACGGCCGTGATTTCGATAGTCTGGTCGGGGAGGTCAAACGCACCATCAATCTCGAGCGTGAGTGGCCGCTCCCCTCGGAGGGCTATCATACGCTCTACATCACGGACGTCAACGACGCGAGCGGCCAGCACGGCGACTACTACTCGGAGTCCTTCACCGTGGTCTTCCGCGGCTACCAGGACCTGCCGTAGCCCGCCAACCAACCCCAGCGATTGCTTTTGAGGTAACACTATGCAAGCGACTACAATCCAGCGAGGTATCGGCAGATGACGGGCGGCGGCACCACAGACGCCGCGTGGCTGCACGAACCCGTCGACAACTACCTCGGGTCTCCCACGGACACGGCCTACAAGATTCCAGGGAAGAACCCGAGCTTCGAGGACCTCACACTCCGGAACGCACTCCAGCGGATGCGGCTCGCCGGCGACGTGGAGGCCTACGAGTCGATCGCCCAGCGCTTCGAAGGCGCGTTCGCTGCCTCCTGGGTGGCGACCAACCCGTGGTTCCTCAACCACGTCTACGGGGGTCCGCCCACGGATGGTGGTGAGTCGTCGGCGCCGTACTCGTACACGTGGTCGTTCTCGCCTGGGCGCGTGCAGTCGAGCCGGTGGTATCTCGGCCTCGACTACCTCGACGGGGTCGCCGAGCGCGAACTCATGGGTGTGGTCTTCCCGCAGCTCCGCGTCCAGTACCAGGAAGGTCAGCCGGTTCGGATGGACGTCGTCGGGTTCTACGGCGACGAGCAGAAGAACACGAGTCTCACTCCCGGCAGTCTCGTCGGGAAGGACGACGACCCGATGGTGTTCCACGGCGCCACGTTGTCGATTCCGTCGGCGACGGCAGTCGCGAAACTCCAGAGCGGGACGCTCAACATCCAGACCGGCGCGCACGCCCAGCGGGGCGCCGGCCGGCATCCTGTGGATGCGGTGCTCGGCGGCGTCAACACCACGCTTGATGTCACCGACATCATCACCGACACCAGCAAGCTCGAACTGGCGTACGGGGCGGCGGACGCTCCTGCGACCACGGTGAGCGGGGCGGCGGACGCCTCGTTCAAGTTCACCACGCCCGGGACGTCGAGTCTCGACTTCCAGCTCTCCGGCGTCACGCCGAACGAGTACAGCTGGAACGACTTCACGAACCCCGACACCGACGTCACCGAGCAGTTCACGAACCACGTCACCAGCGTGACGGCCATCGCGGAGTCCGACGAAGCCAGCGCCCTCTAACCCTGACCCGATTATGGACCGAACCACGCGGACGATTGTTCTCGAGGAGGAACAGCAGCGGCTCGAACAGGAGCTCGACGAGGTCGCCGAGGAGGCCGCCGGAGAGGACCCGGAGAGTGACGCCTACGAGCGCCTCCATCAGCGCGGCCAGCGTCTCGAACGCGAGATCGTGGGCGTGCTCTCCCTCCAGGAGGCGTATCCCGATGGGGAGGTGACGCTCGGGGCGCTCCGGACGGACGAGTTCGCGCTCGTCGAAGACCACACCAAGGACGTCCAGGACGCGAAGGTGGGTGGTCGGAACGTGGACGGCGCCGGCCGCAAGTTCTTCGTCGCGGCGGGCCTCCTGGACGCGCCATTCCTCGACGAGGACGCGGGCTTTGAGGCGCGGGCGCGGGCGGTCGGCCAGCAGCCGATGCAGGTGACGGAGTGGCTGGAGCACCGCATCAACGAGCTGTCGACGCCGGACGTGGATTTTCGGAACGGGTTCGGCGAGCGGGTCGCGGCGAAACGCCAGGAGCAGGCGACCTCGCCGCCGAACTAGCGTATGCGAAACAGCTCCTGGTCGCACGCGGCCACGACCCACGCCAAGTGGACCAGTATCCCGTCCGGGACGTGCTCATGTTCCTCGAGGTGTGGCCGGTGATCCAGGAGCACGAACTCGGCGTCCCTACCGGAGGTAGCCTGGATGCCTGACTTCTCGACGCGAGCAGCACTCGACGTCTACGTCGACCAGTCCTCCAAGCGGAAGGTCCGGGACGAACTCGAGTCCATCGGGAGCGTACCCGTCACGGTCGAAACGTCGAGTTCGGGCCCGCCCGGAGCACCGGGGTCGTCGTCTCGAATTGCAGCCCGCGACCGGGCGTTGTCACGCCGCCTCCAGAACCAGAGTCTGGATCTCGACCGGGAGCGCAACCAACTCCTGGAACGCCTCGTCCGGGAGACCGAAGAAGGCAACTATAACTCCGTACGAGGGGCTGGCGGGCTGAGTGGTGGGATGCTCGGCGGCCTCCTGCTCGGCGGCGCCGTCATCTCCGGTGGGGTCGGGTCCGCACTCGACGTACTCCAGAACATCAAGCTCGACGTCCCAGAAATCCCACCACTCCGGGTGCCGGACATCCCGCCGCTCGAAGTCCCCACTATTCCACCGCTCGAAGTGCCGGACATCCCGCCGATTCCGGTGGACGCGCCGGATGCGATTCCACTCCGGCTGCCGGGCACGTCGGACTCCCCACTCCCGGGCCCGCTCCGGACCAGACGTCGACGCCGTCGTCCGACCCGACGTCGACACCGACGCCAGTGCCGCTCCCGTGGCAGCAGCCCGGCCGAACACCACGACGTGGTGGGCCCGCCCGCCGTGGGTCTCGCGACCAACCAGGCGGCCTCCCAGTACCGAATGTCGACAAGCGCGACGTCGGAGTCGTCGGAACCGTCGGAGTTGCGGCGGGGATGGCCTGGAGGCAGCTCCGTCAGAGCGGGCTATCCAGCCCCTCAGCAGGTATCGGGGCACCAATCATGACGCCAGAAATGCTCCCAGAAGGCGTACTCAAAGGCCCCAACACTCCCGATAGCATCCTCACAGAGAGCGGTCGAAGAGAACGCCTGGGGCCACTACTGGACCTATTCAACGGAGGCAACCAGAACAACCGGGCACAGGAAGCCAAGCAGAACCAGACCAACGTCGACTACAACCCCACCTACAATCTTGACCTCTCCCAGCTGGAGCGACAACAGCGCCGTGACATGGAACGGCTGAAACAGCATATCGAGAAGTTAGAACGGGAAATCCGGGACGTAGGACCGTAGTCAGGCGCCGTCAGCTTGGTCGGTGAGTTCCCACACCTGCTGTTGGAGTGAAACAACACGCCAGAGCAGAACCAGCGCCAAGACCGATATTACCAGTACGAGAGTGTCGCCTTCGACAACACCGACATAGAGATTGTAGAGCAACACGACCAAGACTGCTCCTTCGAGATACCACTTTTTTGCGAATTCAACCCACGCGTTCCCGGACATGATTGCCCAATCCCATTGAGGCTTTATAAAAATGACACTCACAGACCAGCAGCAGATTGCACGAATCACGGTGACTGGCGACCCGGATGGTCAGGGTCGGCGGAACTTCGTTTTCGAGGCGAAAGCCGGGGGTGAGGAAGGTCTCCAGGTCCGGGAGTACATCCGCACCGGCACGATCGGCGGCGGAAGCACCATCAACTCGTTCCTCCAGAACCAGGACATCCTCCCGATCGATGGTTCCCTCAACCAGTCCATCTACCTCGACCTCGGCCGGAACCAACACATCTTCGAGCTCGACTTCCAGGGCTGGCAGGGCTCCCAGTACCAGTGGGGTGACACCGGCGACGACACGGAGCTGACCGCGACCGACGCGACCGGCGAAGACCCGATTACGCAGATGCAGATCTTCCTGCACGTTCTCAACAACGTCCAGGTCGACAGCCTCCCCGAGCAGACCGCCACGTTCCCGGGTGTCGGCTCCGACGGCCCTGCCCTGCTCGAGTTCGGCCAACACACCACCGACGGCGTCCTCGACCCCGTCAACGTCGTTTTCGAAGACCCCGGCACTGCCTTCTCCGGGAGTAACCCCAGCAGCTTCGACGGCACGGTCACCTGCATCGAGGCCGCCGACCTCGGGCAGGCGTGGGACACCACCGAGAACACCAAACTCGGGTGACTTCCAGTGACGAAACGCCTCTACCGCACCACGATTCCTGCAGCATCGCTTACCGACGGCCGCCAGAGTCTCCGCCGCCGGCTCGCGAAACTCGGTGTCATCGACGGTGGCACCAGTCTCGAGAACATCGCCGGTCAGCCCGGCGAACTCCTTCTGGAAGGCCAGTACCGTGGGAAGTACGCCGACATGCTCGCCGCGGAACTCCAGGAGCTCCTCAACGCCAGCGGCATCGAGTACGTCCCACTCTACTCGGTCGGCGGGAGTTCACCCGACGACGGCTACTACGCGACCCAATCCATCGACAGCAGCCGGCAGGACCCGCGGGCGCCGAACCTCACGCAGTTCTCGGGGACGCTCGCGAAGAAGGGCACGCGGGCGAAGCACTGGCGGGCGACCAAGACCGCGCCCTACCAGCCCGAGAACGGGACCGACTTCGGGAACGACACCACCGGCTACATCGGAGTGCCCACGGCAGCTTCGAAAGTCCGGTGGTACGACCCATCGGACCGGACGCTCGCCACGCCTTCGGTCGTCACCACGCGAACCGCAGAAGGCGGCGACATCGACATCTACGACGCCCAGTCCGCACCATTCGACGACCCCGTCCTCATCTACGATCGACCATACTCCAGCGAGGGCGACGTCGACGTCGGCGTCTGGGATACGTACGGGCGATTGGAGACGGACAGCGATGGTGATTTCGCGTGGCAGGAGGCCTTCGACCCCGACCACGACTACATCGGCCTCCCCAACATCGAGAACGGCCTCATCCGCATCCAATTCGACGAACCCAACAGCTCACTCGCGGCCTGGACCTGGGATGATGCCGGCGGCTCCTGGAGTTCGGTCTCGCTCGGCGCCGAATCGGACTCGACGGACTGGACGGTCTACGACGTCAACATCCGGGAGATCTCGCCGGCGACGGTGCGCGTCCAGGTCGAATTTTATGAGACGACCGGCAACGATTCCGGGGGCGTCCGCTACTACACCCTCGACCTCGTCCTCCCGCGGGGATACACCGAACCACAGTGGTTTGTCCCCCAGAATGAGACGCCGCCGACGCCGACCGGGCTCCAGGACAAGCTAACGCCGATTGCAGACACCTCGGTCTACGACGTCGATGCTGCGGACCAGCTCGTCGCTCGCGAGGAGGTTGCGAAATGACGCCTCCCTATCCCGGGCCGCCGGATTTCGTTGACGTCCCGGACGTCGCCGACCTTGAGGACAAGCTCGCGACCCGAACACCTCCATACAAGATCGCGTTCACCCAGGGGAGAGTGAGGTCGTTGAGGAGTTTGAGTCGGCGGATACTTCGCGGGGCGCCCAGATCGCGGAGCTCCACTATTCGGATGGTCGGTATGTCACGGTGGACGTCGAGCGCGAGCTCCTGGGGGTACGAGCATGACGACAGAGACGTTTTCATACACGGGCTCGGAGCAAACCTGGACGGTTCCGACCAACGTCACCTCGATCACTGCCGAGCTGTGGGGCGCCGAAGGCGGCGACTCGTCGGCGACCGGTGGCGATGGCGGGTACGTCAAGGCCACGCTCGCCGTTACGCCGGGCGAGACGCTCCGATTCTACGTCGGCGAGGAAGGCGGCAACCGCGGCGACAACGACAATTCCGGCGGGTGGAACGGTGGCGGCGACGGCGTCCTCCTCAATTCGACGTACAACCGGCGGTCGGCGGGCGGCGGTGGGGCGACCGATATTCGACGGGGCGGAAGTACCCTTTCCGACCGGGTGTTAGTCGCGGGCGGCGGCGGTGGCGGTGCCTTCTACACTGACGGGTCGAACGGACAAGGTGGCGAAGGCGGCGCGGATACCGGTGACCCCGGAACTGACTGGAACGGGTCATGGTTCAACGCGACCGGCGGGGGTGGCGGGACGCAATCGTCGGGCGGATCGGGCGGGTACGAAGACTTGGGGGTTATAATAGCTATGCGGGGGACGGAAGTCTTGGGCAAGGTGGGTACGGTATCGGCGACGACGGCGGGACGGGGCAGTCGGGTGCGGGCGGCGGTGGCGGCGGTGGGTACTACGGCGGTGGCGGTGGCGCGGGTGCGGCTTACTCGAATGAGAACACGGGCGGCGGTGCCGGTGGTGGTGGCGGGTCGAACTACGACGACGGTGCGTCGTCGGTCACGACGAATTCACGGGGAAACCGGACCGGACACGGGCAAATCACGATCACGTACACACAACCGGTTACGGCGCCGGACGGCCTCACGGCCAACGCGACCTCGGAGTCGTCGGTCGACCTCACCTGGAACGACAACGCCGCGACCGAGGACGGCTACTACGTCTACCGCGGGACCTCGTCCGGGTTTACCCTCGATTCGGGCTCCCGGATAGCGTCCCTCGGCGCTAACTCGACGTCGTACACCGACAACGGGGCCTCTGGTGGGACCACCTACTACTACGTCGTCGAGGCATACAACCAGGACGACGCTAAGACGTCCTCGGAGGTCTCGGAGACGACGCCGCTCAACGCGCCAACCCTCGACTCCGTCACGGTCTCCAACGGAGACGACGTCGACGTCACCTGGACGGATAACTCGAGCGCGGAGAGCGGCTACCGCGTCTACCGGAGCCGGGACAGTGGGTCGACCTGGACCCAGGCAAACGGCGATCTCGCGGCGAACACGACCACGTATACCGACACGGCACTCCTCGACGGCGAGGAGTACACCTACAAGGTCACGGCGTTCGGTGGGAGTGTAACCGCAGACAGTGGGACTCAAGCCGTAACGACCGATCTCCAGGACGTCGGCCAACCGTCCCTCGGTAACGGCGTTGAGGACGAGGTCGCGGTCTCCTGGAGCGACGTCACCGACTACGGGACCTACCGCGTCCAGATTCGGGAAACCGGCGAGTCGACCTGGGACTCGGGCGCGGTCGGATTCGCCGAGACGACCGTCGGCGAAGCGACGACGTCGACGACCTTCACTGGAAGGGAGGACGGCGAGGAGTACGGGGTCCGACTTCGCGTCGAAACCGAACACACCCAGGGGACTTGGACGACGCCGGTCTCAATCACCACGAAATTCCCCGCGGTCTCGGGGATCTCGTTCTCGAACGTTACGGAGACGAGTCTCGACGTCTCCTGGAGTGATAACTCCGACAACGAGGACGGCTTTCTGGTGGAGCGCCGCCGGGAGGCTAACGGAGGGTGGGGGCGGTGGGTGGAGCTCAACGACCTCGCGGCGAACACGACCACATACACGGACACCGACGTCTCCCCGAGCACAACCTACGAATACCGAGTAACGGGGTATACCGAGCACTCGACGGGCGGGGCGTCCGCCCAGGTGTCGACGGCCGACTCGGGCATCCCCCGGCAGCGGTCCGGGAGCACGGGCTGGCGCGTCGAGCTCGACCACTACAACGGGACGCGGACAGTCGTCCCCCGAATCCTCGACGAGCCCCGGTGGGTTCCGAAGCTCAACGACCTCCCGGAGGTCCGCATCCCGGTCCCGAAAAGCGACTCCTGGGCGGAGCCGGGATGGAAAGGCCAACCGGTCCGGGTCTGGCACAACGGCCAACGACTCGGGATTGATCGCCTCGAGGACGTCGAGGAGGAAACCGGGCATATGGTCCTCGTTGGGCGGGGCGGGATCGAGCTCCTCCAGCATGTCTCCGCGGAGTACATCTCCCAGGAGACCCACCTCGCCGCCCAAAGTCTCGTCCAAAACAACACCTCCTACACGGCGAATATGGACGATCCGGCGGCGACCCCGCAAGCAGATACGCTCATGCAGTCGGCGGACACCGACGCG
The DNA here is from genome assembly GCA_042662785.1 of Halobacteriaceae archaeon GCM10025711. GTDB lineage: Archaea > Halobacteriota > Halobacteria > Halobacteriales > Halobacteriaceae > JBHSYX01. The sequence continues at coordinate 27,818 of JBHSYX010000002.1, read as the reverse complement.
GAGTTCACCGACAACCTTTCCTCAATCGACGCGACGGAGCCGATCGCTATCCAGAATGGGCGCCTCGAGCTCCTCCAGTCGAACTATTTCCGGGAGGGCGAGGACGAGGACGTCACCGAGGGCTCCGCGGGCTACGTTAGCAACTCGAGCTACTCGAACGGAGGCGGGACGCGACTCACCACGACCGACAACTCGACCGACGGCGGACACCAGGGCGACGCGGTCGAATTCCATATCACCCCCGAGTACACGATCGCCTCGTCAAACGTCGGTCTGAAAGTCCTCGAGGAGTCGACCGATGTCCCGGAGGTCGAGTGGTCGATAAACGGTTACCTGGTCGACTACACGACCGACGTCGCGACCTCGATTCCCTACGGGTGGTCGAGTCACGGGTCGGGAGCGTTCAACGGCTCGGGTTACACCGGGCCGGATCTCGAGGCGGGGACGACGTACACGGTCCGGATCGAGGTCGTCGGGACGTCGGCGGGCGACGGGCCGCTCGACATAGACGCGGTCGCACTCTACGACAAGGGCTACTCCTACACCTGGGACGATACGGTCGACGCCAACGGTTACCTCTCCGGGCCCGAGCTCTACCCCGACGCCTACCAGCGGGCATTCAACAAGGCGACGAGCGCTTACTCGATCACTGCCGGCGAGGTTGACGCGACGTTTAACGACGTCACCGGCAACCAAGCGATTGCGCTCTCGAACGACGACGGCCAGACCTGGACGTCGGCGTCGAACACCTCGACCCTCGACACAACGTTCGGGAGCGCGGGCGGGTCGATCACGTTCCGGACGACGCTCTCCCGATTCGGGAGCCGGACAACGGCAACGCCAACCCAGGGGTTCAACGGCCAATACCTCGATGCCTACGACTTGTATGCCGACCTCGAGGACACACCGGTCCTCACTAACCGGAAATTCTCGGGGCGGCTCGTCGACGTCCTCAACGACATGGCCGAATTCGGAAATTTCCTCTGGGAGTACCGCTACGATTCCGAGACGGAGACGAAGTCGGTCGAGTGGACGCGCCCGGGCCAGCGGACGAGCGACGTCTCCCCCGAGATTGTCGACTACTCGGTTTCGAGCTCGATCCGGGACTCCTACGAGCGCGCGATCATCAACGGCGTCGCGCAAAACGTCCGCGGGGAGGCGTTCACGACATCGCTCGACGCCTACGTCAACCTCGCCAAGTCGGATCTCCTGGAGACCCAGGAGGTCGTCTACAACCCGTCGACGGGGACACGGTGGGAGCGCGGGACGGACTACGAGATGGACTACTCAGGCGGCCAGATCAAGGCGCTCTCGAGTGGTGGCATGTCGGACGCGACCCAGTACGAGATCGACTACGAATTCAAGACGTCCGGGAGTTACCAGTCGAACGAGTACACGGGCGCGGCGGGGGAGACCTACGAGGACACGATCTCGGGCTTGACGACTGATCGGGCTTGCGAGCAAGCGGCATTGTATTTCGTCCAGCGGACGTCGGAGCCGCTTTGGACCGCGACGGTGACGATCACGGACCCGGGGCCCGGGTGGTCGCTCGTCGACGCAGTTGACGTTGACCAGCTTCCGGACGGTGGCAACCGGCTAAAAATCAACGAGATCACCAACAAGCCGAGCGAGGTCGTCCTCGAACTCGGGTCGCGGAATACTGCGGGCAAGGTGATTCGAGACATCCGGCAGCGGGCGGTCTCGACGAGCCGCCGGGTCTAATCCTGGACGGAATAAATGTGGTGGCGGAGCTCGAATCGGTCAATGTCCTCGACGCCGTCGCCGCTATACTCGAATTGCGTCCGAAAGAAATCCCCGGACTCGAGGACGTCGCTCCATTTAGTCCCGAGGCCCGCAATCGGGTTCTCGCCGTCGTAACCGGTGACGGTGATACTTACTTTTAGGGGTGGTCGCGGGTGTTCTGGACGGTGACTTGGAGCCCCCATACCTCGTCGTAGGTTCCGACGTTTCTCCGATAGGGGTGTGTCCGGATTTCGAGGTCGGGCTCGGGTTCTTGGGCTGTCGTTGTCGTTGTTGTCTCCTGGGCGGTGGTCGTCGTAGTTGTCTCCTCAGTCGAGGTGGTTGTGGTGGTTGGAGTGGCGACGCATGCTCCGAAGTCAGGGTTCATCGCCGAGTACTCCTGGTCGCCGGCGAAGACAAGGACCTCCTCGACGATCTTCCCCTCGTGTTTTCCCGTCCCGGTGAACTCGAGCTCGCCGGTGTAGTTGCCCTGGAATTCCTGGGAGCTGCCGTCGGAATAGACGAGGCCGACGAACGAGTACGCGGGCGCTTCGACGATTACCTGCTGGCAGGAGGAAAACGAGACGTTGGGTTCGAAGGCGGTCGTCGTAGTCGAAGTCGTCGACGGCGAGTTCGTCGACGTGGACGTGATCGTGTTCGTGGTCTGGTGGGGTGTCGTTGAGGGGTCAGGTGTTCCGGTGGTGGAGCAGCCCGCGAGCGGAAGGATAGCACCGGCGGCCGCGGTGAGGACTGTTCTCCGTTTCATACACGACTGGAACCTTTGGTAACCAAAGAGTGTTGTGCCAGCCAACATATCGGGCGCGGATTTTTGTTTCGTGTTCAGATGTGTGGACTTTCGTCAATCAGCCATCTCCTCTCTGAGCTGCTCCTCACCTCCAATCAAGAAGAATTCTACCCACGTTCCGAATGAGAATACAACGATTGCAAGAACCCCTCGTGTAACTGTGAACGGCCCTCCTGTGCCTACATCATACAGTACGGCGCCGAGCGCACCGAGCGTTATCCATCGGACTGACCGCAGAGATGCATATACGAGACGTCGTTTCTGGTTCATTTGAGTGGCTTGACATTAGACGAGTTATTGGAATTCATAATCAACGCCCGAGGTCCCTTTCCGAGTGTACTGTATTATCCACGCAACCCCCAGAACGGCTGATGCATACAGAGCAGTTGTTGTCAATATGAATGCTGCGATCCTCTGTGGATTCGCGAACGCACCGTCCACACCAGGGGTCAACCAGTAAACTATTGTAAAGAATATCAGTCCAAAAGCAAGAACTCTGAGGGCTAACCGTGTCCCGTCAAAGAGGACCTCAGTTGATTCACGGAACGCCAATACAGGCACAACTATGAAAAACACGACAATTATTGCTGCCGAGGCCAACCTCGGTAGTGATTCGCCAGACCTCGCGTATGGAACTCCATATAAGATGGCAATTGCCATTGATGCTACGAGGAAAGCAAGGACATACGTCCAAGGCCACGTTATATCGGATTGCGAAGCTGCCCACTCTGGCACCAAGAACCCATTTGTATCGCCCATATCTCTGCCATTCGTCGGCGATTTTATAAATACTACCAAACCGGACTGGAAGTGAATAAAACGGTTTTTGAGTTAAATAGTAAATCACCCCTCGTGATTTAATTCCCGCAGACTGCCTCAGAACTTGAAACTGAATTTCAGACTTGGGGTGTTATTCGCGGACTTCAATGCGCCAGTCCGCAGAGTCGGTGTCGACGATGATTAGCCCGACACCCTTGTCGGTCACGAGCGCCGATCCTTCGTATGGCCCGATTTCGTTGTGCAGAAGGTCAATTTTCTCTCCTTCGTGGGTTGCGAGCCACACACCGGCCTGTGCATCGTTCTTTATCTCGAAGGTAACCTCAGCAGACCCATCGAACTCATAGGGGCCGAACCATGCAGCGTGTTTACCGCTTGCCTGGGCGGGGAGGTCGTGGATGTCGTTCTGGTTGAAGCGTGGCTGGGTGATGTCTACATCCCAACTGCCATCAGCGGTCACGTCGAGGCGATACGTCCCAGGTGGCTGGTAGAGAGCAACCTGCCCATCGTAGGTTCCGATCTCGTTGACGAGGTACGTCTTCTCACCACTCCCGGAGACTGCCTGGACCTGGAAATTCGAACTGCCGTCGTGCTCGAAGTCGAATACGACGAGGCCGCCCTCGGTCGAGAACTCACCCGTGACGTCGTTACCGGAGCCAGAGAACTGATAGGACTCTCCATCCGGCGCTGGAGAGACTGTAGTCGTAGTAGTCGTTTTTGTCGTCGTAGCCGTTGTGGTAGTGGTTTCTTGCGTTGCTGCTTTCGTTGTGTCCTGGGTTGTCGCCTGTGTTGTCGCTTGGGTCGTCTCAATCGTGGTGGTGTCGGTGTCCGCTGAGGGTGAGGGGCTTTGTGCTCCTTCGCCCGGGTCATCGCTGGACGGTGCGGCGGCGCCGATGATGGTCAATACGAGGAGTACGTATACGACACCCAGGACGCCATTCCGGATTCTTGAACCTGGTTTCATTCCGGGTATTTTCTCTGCTATTGACATACCCTACTCTCGATAGACAGTTGTCTTAAATGTATCCTTAGACTACAGAAAACCCACTCCACAAAGACGGAATGTGTCCTATCGATCTCGCGTGGCGGTCCCCTTTCACAGCTTCGACACGTTCTCGGGATGCCCAGAATACATGCTCAGTCCTCAACAGACTCCCCATTTCAAATTAATCGGCGTCAACTTTCGCTCCCGCCTCACGTGAAGCCACCTCGTCCGGACGAACACCGAACTTGTTGGCCACTCGGAACGCATCGTATCCGGCAAATATCCAGGCGCCAACTGCAAGCGCTTTAATCCCGAGTTCTGCGGGAATTCCGAATGGAGAGGCAAAGACGACGGACCCCACTCCAAAAAGTGCAGCCATATATGAGACAACCCAACCAATAGCTCCGGCTACAGCTGTCTTGATCGATCGAGTGTGTGCATCTCGATAACCGTGTGCTCTTGCGAACTCACGGCTCCAAGCACGGATTGTACCTGTAGGTTCACCGTCTTGTGACTCGAGATGGGTCAGGAACAATCGCTCTGTCTCATCAAGATACTCGGACACCGCTGTCTTGTAATAAGAGCCGACTTGCACCATTCCTACAGCAATCGTGACGGCAGGGACCACTCCATATAGGATGAACGCCTCAAGAGAAGCTGAGGCACTCATACCACGTCAACCTCCTCATCGTCGTGGTCCTGTTTGGACGTGAGGGCAGCACCGATCAGGGTGCCTACCACTGCGCCTGCGGGGCCACCAAGGGAGAACCCAAGAGCGGCTCCACCAGCAGCCCCAAGGGCTTGCCGCTGCGAGTCGGTGAGCTCCCCTTCTGGTTCAATACCGGTCCCATCACATCGAGAGCACTGGTGAAGCTGGTTGTCTTGTACCACAACCCCACTCCCGCCGCATCTCTCACACTGTGTTGGGATATCAGGGTCCTGCGAATTCATATCGGTCTGTGTGCAATCATACCATAGAAGGCTTCCGGTAACAATTATCCATTGGGGTGGGCCACAGAAGGCCACATCCCCATCGTTAGATTGGCTTACGCGCCAGCAATTCCTGCGAGAACCTGAATGAGGGCGTTCGTTGCTTGTCCTCCATTCAGTCCAAAATCAAGGAGGAAGAACGCCACGGTGGCAAATGCCATTGCCCCTAGGACGCCTCGATTATACGGCACCTCCAGGCATGATGCCTAGGCCACAAATCAACACCACGACCAATTATGGGAATAATCAAGCGTAACCAATTGAAATATAGAACCATGAACCTCGAAGGACGATTTCGTGAAATCGAAAAACGGATTCTCACGGAGTCCGAGATGTACAATAGTTCACACCCGAACGGAGAACTTGGGCAGACACTATTGACGACTGCCGAAACTTTGGCTCGTGTTCAGCAGAATGTCCAACAGGAGTACCACGATGAAATTGACGAGCGTCATCAATACCAGGATATTTTTTATTCCAAAGCGGTGAACTCACTGTTCGCTCTGTACCTCCTCTTAAAGCATCATCACTATGATGCAGCTTATCGTGAAGTACGGTTCTTGTTTGAAAGCTACCTTGTCATTAGAGGCCTCAACCGAGACCAGGACAAAGCCGCCAGGATTCTCAACCAGCAGAAAGAGGAAATACGGAACCTTGACTCTGAGGCGAGTCAAATCGAGAGGGCCATCTACGAGTACGAATCGGTCGATGAACTTCATGATATCCTTGCTGGTGAAAAATCCAAACTGAAAGACATGGACCCTACGTACGGGAAAATCTATAACTTTCTCAGCAACAGAAGTTCTCATCCTGTCCGGATCGATGGGGCAATGCTTGACGGGGAGAGGAACAACGTTGAAGAGACACAATTACTGAAGTGGGGAATCATCCTTGGCTTTGGGCTGGCCCAACAGTTCCTCGAAACGTACTACGAGACCTCAGCAAAGGACCTAATCCTAAATGAAACCGAACCGACTATCGAACGGATTGAAAAGGTAATACCCGGCGGGGTTCCCACCTTTCTAACCGATTCTTATTAGCTACTTGTACTTCTTGTGAGGAACCGTCTAGGGACTAGTAATCCGCTGATAACTCTAAGCTGCTCGCCAGAAGCACAATAAAAATGGTCCCAACAAGACGTCACCTACAGTCAGTCTAGCGTCTCAGTCACGCGGACGCCACGTTATCATCTGTTCTCGCGAGGATCTTCCTTGAATTCGTAGAGGCCGCGAGCAATTTTCTTCACCCAGCCGGCGGCGGTAAGTTGTCTAAGGTGGTATTCGACGTTACCTTTCTCGATGCCGGTTTCATCTATCAGGTATCTCGGGTTTGCTCGCCCCCAGGGTTGTCCCTCGTTGCGGCCTTGTTTGAATACCTCCAGGATGCGGTCTTGGTCCGGGGTTGGCTGGAAGTCTTCGTTGACCATCTGTATGCTATTCATCCCGCATCACGACTCAAAATACACTGTGGTATGCAAAATACTTTGCGCTACACTACTAATTATACTTTGCAATACAAAGTATTAAGTGGGTGGGTGTTGTAGTACTACCTGTAGGAGCCCGGACAACAGGTCGCAGAAAGCGGCCGCCTGTCATCAGCAGGCGACCCGGGTTTCGACAGGTGTGCTGAAACCCATGTCAACCCAACACCACACGCCAGAAAACAATTCCGACTCACTCCCCGAACCACTCCGCCAGGACGCCACCCAGCACGTCCTGCTCGGCGTCGACCTCGAGGGCTACCACCACGTCCTCGTCGACACCAGGGACAAGATCGTCGTCATCAACCACGAAGGCATCGACGTCCAGGTCGACCTCGCCGACCACCCCGACAAGGACGAGTGGACGTGGATGGAGTACGTTGACCAGACCCGCGGCTGGAAGAAACGCCAGCGCATCAACCTCCACGGCATCTTCCAGGAGGTCCTCTAATGCAATCGCCCGAACTCGTCCTCATCGCCACCCCCGAAGGGCAGCGCGCTCGCATCCAGGCTGGCGCGGACGAGTGGATTGAAGCCAGCGAGCTCGTGGAGGTCGAGCGATGAGCGTCCAGATCGATTTCGATGAACGCGACGTTCGCGCTGCTGGCGAGTACCTCTTCGTCGATGAGACGGCACTCGACCTCTACCACGTCTACAGCGAGGATGGCCGCCAGCACCTCGTCGACTTCCGCACCGGTATGTGCACGTGCGAAGACGCCCAGTACAGGACGCCAGAGGATGGCTGCAAGCACTACCGCCGGGTCGAGATGCAGCTCGGCCAGCGCAGCATCCCGCCGGGCGTCCACGTCGACCCACTCCTCGAGGCCGCCCGGGAGGCGATTGATGCATGAATCGCTCGGACGCCGTCGAGTCCTTGAAAGACGGCCACCGGGAACTACTCGGGCTCATCGCGGCATTCACACGACGCGATGACCAGGCCGCTCGCGACCACCTCGCCGACCTCCGAGGAGTGCTTAACGACGTCGAACCGCTCCTCCAGGACTCCGGTGATGATGTGTGAGCCCGCACAGCTTCTCCGACCCCGACACCCACTACCGAGTGATTCGCTCAGACACGCCCATCGACGTCGACGGATTCAACCTCGGCGAGCCAACCGGTGAAATCCAGTGCGAGGAATGCGGTGCCGAACATCTAAACGTCGACGAAATCCCTCACGAACCTTGGTGTTCGCAGCGCTACGTGAAGTCGTTGTTTTGGCAGCACCACTACGCGGTTGATGATTGAGCTCCGCTGCGGGGTTTGCTTTTGTTGAGGTCTAACAGTTGCTGTGGCGATCTCCCCATCTCAAATTATGTGATATCAAAAACCCACCAGCGGCGAGCCCGATAGAGAACGTAGCTAAGAATTATGAATATGAGTAGCCAAGCTGTCATTCCTATTGCAAATATGGTTATTTCGGACTGTTGGATTGGACCAATATGATTCCGAGGTGACACCATTAGAACGGCTGAGAAAAACCAGAATGGAAGAGTGAGAAGAGTCCATATTGCCGTGCTAACCACAACGAATCCGGCGATCCCCCAACGTTTGATATCGAATATTGCATAGAGATGTCGCAACCCTGCCCGGACTTGGTATTTGACTGGAATAATAATGTCTTCTGCTAACCAATATGAAATTCGTTGACCGCCATATGACTCAAGAACGGCATCATCTTCTAACTCTTCCAAATAGTCTCCTACTCTTTTTTGACCAACATCTAATTCATCTCCTAGTTCCCTATAGACCTCCATACGATCAAAGCGCTCTCCGGGATGCTGCTGAAACCACTCGATGAGAATTATTTTCTTCCGCTCTCCTTCCTTTGACGAATCATACTCTCCAATTACTTCCTTGACACTTCTCATTATTTAATCACCCATGTAGGTCCATTTCCGAAAGCCGAAATATGATGTCTGATGCTCAAACCCTCGTTTCAAGTTTGAGACAACCTCTCACTATAATACCTTCTGCATCATTTCATATCTTGAAATGGTAAGTCATCAACACCTTACTAGGCAGGGGCTACAGGTGATTGGACCTGATAGATTCATCGACAAGACCGATAAAACTCCATTCCCGGATAACGTCATGTCGCGCGATACTGCGGTCATTTCAATGATTCCCAGCGCAAGAAAGGCAGCAATGGTGGGTGATGAATGATGCGTGAGGACGATCTCCTAACGCTTGCTGTGGTAATGGTTCTCTTGGTGCTGTCGGCTATTGTTGTCATCGCCATGACTGCAGGGAATATAGTCAACCAGCTCTTGGCCCCTGTCCCTTCCGTCGGGGGCCGCTCGGTGCGGCCGCTGCGCTGTTTGTGTTCGTTCTTCTGGCTGGCAAGGGCATGGCGCTGGTGATAGGACAGTTGTGATAATCGGAGCCCAAAGCCGCTTCGCTCGCCGTAAATTAATTCTATCATTCACTAAGCAATCTGAGCATGGCCTTGGACTTCATTGAGAATGACGTTGGTTGCCGGAAGTGCCGCACTCGTTTTTATACTTCTCCTTCGATACGTCCAGATTGATGATAACCGATCCCCGGGTGTTCGAGGACGAATACCTTCCGCGGGAGCTCATGCACCGCGAGGGAGCGGTCGAAGAGCTCTCGAGCGCGTTCGACCCCGCCCTCGACAGCATCCAGGCGAACGACGTTCTCATCGCCGGTCCCTCAGGCGTCGGCAAGACCGTACTCGCCCGACACACCCTTCGGAAACTCGACGCGTACGCGTCCGTCGACCACGCCCACATCGAATGCCTCGGCACCACTACCGGCGACATCCTCCGCTCTGCCCTCCGTAAACACCACGCCCAAGTTGACGTCTCCCAGAACACGCCCGTCGATGACCTCCACGCCCAACTGCGCGACGTCGTCGACCGGCCTTACATCCTAGTACTCGACGAAGCCGACGCACTCCCAGACACCCAGACCCTCGACTACGTCACCAGCATCCCCGAGGTGTCCATCGTCGCAATCTGCCACGACGCCGACCGCTGGCTCTCCCACGTCTCCAACGACGTCCGGCAACGGTTTTCCGGTCCGATCCGGCTTGGCCGATACGGCGTCGACGAGCTCGCGTCCATCCTCAGAGCCCGCGCCATCCAAGGTCTCCCCCGAGCGTCGTCAGTGACGACCAGCTCAGAACCATCGCTGACGAGGTCGCCGGTGTCGCACGGTATGGCATCCAGGCGCTGCGAGCGGCGGCGGAACTCGCAAACGAACGCCACCACGCCCACATCCAAGACAACGATGTCGCGGACTCCTTCGAGTATGCACGTAATCGGATTCGGCAGTCGAATCTCCGATCGCTCCCCTTCCACCACCACGTCCTCTACGCACTCATCCACGAGGCGGGCGAAATCCCGGCGAGTGGCCTCCACGAGCGCTACGAAGAGGTCGCGCCCCAAATCTACTTCGGGCACGACCTCACGCCGATCGGGCGGCGGTCCCGCCGGAACAAACTCGCGAAACTCCGCGACTACGACCTCATCGAGCACAGCGGGCCAGAACAGTCCCGCGTCTACTCTGTCCTGGACGAATCGATCGAGCCGCCAATGGGCGATTTAACACCCTCGACCCCATAGAGCAAAAACACTCTTTTGAAACTCTCGGTGACCAACACAAACTATCTGCTGTATACAGAGGGAGGGTTCAGCAATCCCGGATTGGTTGTTCCACACGGGAAGAGGGTGCACTAGTCGTTATGTCGGTGTGCTCCCCTTCTAAAGCGAGGTACACCGAGACGGTAGAGCGGCGGACTCAGAACCGCTCTCGCGAGATGGGGTATCTATGCTCGATACCGGGCTGCCATCGAGAGTCCCCACTCTTCGGCTGTATCCGGTTGAATTCCGTTGGCGGAGTAGACGTTCGGCTTATAAAATAACTCCTGTGTCATCCCATACTCGTCGCGGAGATGTTCGCGGACGCGGTCGACATCTTGCTTGTCGAAGTAGTTGGGTGTGTAGACGAGAATCATATAGTCATCACCCGGATGTGCCTCCCACCCAGTCGCTGTCATGGCTTTTGCTCCCCAGAGAATCTGCTCGTCAACATCGGCAACAACATCGGGCCAGAGCCGATTGACCATCGCAGCAGACCCATACACGTGCCACTTTCCACCGACTTTCTCAGATTCGAGTGCTTTTTCGTCAAGGTCTCGAATTGCCTCGCTGTCCGCTGACGGGAGGTCATCTACGGTCAGATTCTGTGGGCGAGCAACATCGTGTACGCTGAAGTATTTGTTCCTGGTGCGGTATTCGTCTCCCGTCGGCTTCTGGCCGTCAATCACCTCCATCGCGTAGTGCCAGTACCTGCCTTCCTCCACGATCTCAGTCGGGGCGGTGTCCATAGATACCTACTCGTCATTTGACAGTCGCATATACCTTGACTGGAGAGTGAACGTAGAACTGAGGCGTGCGTGCACCGTTACGTAGCTCCTCTGAACGTAAGGCCAGATCTGACCGAGTCCCGTGACCGACTTGCGCTCTGTATGCAGCACGGTCACAGAAACCTATAACCGATTAAGGGTTTCAACAGAGGCAGTAATTTGTTTTCGGGAAAGCCGGTGACCGAATCACGCGGGAAATTACGTTAATTGCAGCGGCACAGTACAGGTTCTTCTTTCGACTTCAAAGAAATGTCTACTGGTGACTCGCGAATAATCAATGTGATATAACCGCAGCTCCGAGTGCTCTATTCTAAATTTTGAGTGGGGTAACGAAGATTACTCGGAGTTACCCGCAACACCAGCGTCGAAAGAATCGCTCTCAAGCCAGAAAATCGGATACTCGTGTTCGCTGTATTTATACCAGACATGGGTCTGCTGATCATCGCTTAGTTGTCCGCTTAGGAAATAGATTCCTGGTTTTGTCATTACCTGTTTGGCTACAGTAGAATCATTAGGTTCTGCGACCATTTCTTTCGTTATCGGTTCGCTGAGATCATCGCTGACTGGTTGGCTTGGTGTACCCCTGCGGCCGCTTCTTGGAAATTCCGATTCAGTTCCCAGGTGACGAATCGTGATTGTTACTGTTTGCCGAGTGTTGGTGTCGTTACGGAATTGAATCGAGCCGCCAGGGATGTACGGTTTTTCGTCTTCAAATGGAAAACCGCTAATACACCCACTCAACGATGATATCCCTATAAACGATATTATTTCGCGGCGGGTCGCCGATAACATATATTTAATAGTATTCGATAGGTAATATATTTTGTGGCTTGCTATCGGCTGTTTACCCAGTCTTGAATTAAATCTAAGGTACAGAAGGACAACCGATTCAAATCATGATTGTCTTTATTGCTAGAATATTTAAACCCTGGATAGTGGAAATTTGATTCTCCGTAACAGAACGAATCTGGGCACGTGGGATCACTTGGATCTCCGTCAACTGCCGAATATAGAGTATCGGAATCACCTGATTCATCGTGGACGTACCCAGCACCCATCGGAGTAATCGAGTGCATGAGTTCATTCGTATCAACATCTACATCTGGATCATCATGCCAAGGGCCGTAAGCATGACAAAGTTCGTGCCAGGTAAATGCCTGCACTTCCCACCCCGGGACAAGCGTTCCTGCAAATACCGCAGCGCCAGTAGCAGTTGACCCGTCAGAGAGTGTGATGGTATATTTTCCACCACCATAGCCATAATCAATACATTCATGAGCGATAACAACACTGTCTCCTGCCACAAGAAAACCAGTATCTTTCATCTCTTGCATCGCTGCTTTCACGAAGCCAATCTCAGTATCGTGATCAATACAGCGGACGCTGGTTTTTCCATAATCTGCGAAACCGAACGTTGCGTTATCGATTTGGTTTGTAAGATAAGTCGCCAAATCATCAGCAGCACTAGTTACAACACCGCCGTGATAGGTGCCCAGTGAATCCGCTTCAAATGCCGTATTTACATAGTAGTAACTCATTCTAACACCTCCTCTGGCTCTACAACATCTAGTTTACCATGATTTCGGATGGACACAATTGGAGTGAGGTTAATTGTGTCGATTCGAGCCTTTCGAGCCCGGATTTTTTCACCTTTTTTACCCTCAACAGTGATCCGTTCGCCGTCGTCCCGATGATACTTTACTGAAATCGGATCCAGATATATTTCGTCGCTACCACCTGTGCCAACAGTAACAGAGTTGCCCTTTACTTCAACAGACACACTTCCGCTCGACCCTTGTTCTGTTTTTATGTCTGGACGACGATAGTCATTTACTGCTTGAAGATACCGCAGACGATCAATCTGGGGGTGTTCTTCCTCAAAGGGCGTGATTGTCTCACCGATTGGGAAGTAACCCGGAATTAACCCGAATGCTGCGAGCGCACCGTGTTTTCGGAATTTGTTCAATTTCCGCGATCCGATTGGTGGTCGAAGTTCAAGGACTTTTTCTCGAGGATCAAGTACGAAGTGGGACATTGGATCGACACTGCCTAATATCCTATTTGGCACTTCTACGTCCGGAATTTCCTCATGTCGGATGGCGATTTCTATGAATTGGCGTTTTCCTAAGATACGATCCTTCTTTCCTTTCGCACTAACTGTTGGTATTGCGCCGATGGCGGCTACCGATCCAGCCGCACTCAGAACTTCCCGTCGACGAATGCCGGATGGTTCAGTTTTATTGACCATTCCAAATGACAGGTTCCATTGCAGGGTTAATAAATTTCCTGCTAGCCATGGAACTGGATTTAATAACTTATTATATATTATTTAATTAAAGGTCTGGGTGTATAAGGAGACATTAACATGACGGCCAACAATAACTATCACCACCAACATTTCTATTCAGCACGGTGTTCTCGGCAGATGATGGCCTTATTCTAAACATTGTGTCATTTAGCTCATCTGCGTCTGAAGAAGCGCGATATAACGATGATTTGAAAACGATGGTGTGAGACTTCTGTCCGCGGACCCTCGGGCGCGCCAGCGCATACCACCAGATTCGTCCGGGTGAGTATCTTCTCGTAACTAAACGGTCCCCGGACTTATACCAGAACCTGCTGGCTATGCGCGATGTATGCAGCACGGCCCTCGCGAACTACCCGAGCTCTGCTATGACCTGCGTCTGAAGAGAGCATGTATTGTAGATGGGCGTTTGATGGGGTGTGTCACTCGGGGTGTGGGGAGTGTGCGGAGGTGGCTTTCTGCGCGAGCCATTCGAGTGCAGCGAGTGCGAGTACGAGCAGGAGTGGGAGCGGCCAGTAGGTGACGTAGAACGAGAGGGCTCAAGGGTCCGTCCAGGACAGCTCACCAAGCGCGGTCCGGTAGCCGGTTTGCTGGAGGACCGCCCAGCCGAGAACGACCCCGAGCCCGAGACTGGGGGTGACGAGGCGGGATGCGAAGAACACGTACGCAGCGACACCACCAACGAGAGCCAGCCCGAGAAACCCCCACACGACGTAGAGGTCGAACACGGGCGTTGCAACCACACTCAGCACCAACCGAATCCCCAGCACACTCCTCCGTGGAGGGCACCCGCCGCAAGCGCCCAGCGTGTGGCCTTCTTATCCGCCCGTTGCCACGCCGGCCAGGGACTCATCGCTTACGTATCCCGTAGCGATTGTGAAATGTCTTCTCACCAACCGACTGAAAACTAACTCCCCACCGGGAATCCGCTGCTGCATATGCGCTCTCTATTCAGCACATCCGTTGAAAATCCCAACTTTTGTGGGTTTCAATGGTGCCAGAACCGCATCTACACTGTCCTGATGAGTTGATTGAGCCACCGATGGGCGATTTAACGCCCTCGACCCCGTAAAGCAGTAGAATAGCTCAGTCAGCCGTCGCTCTCGGGGTCGTATTCAAGTTTCCCTCGCCCAACTCCTCGCGAGCGTACTCCAACATCAGCTCGCGAACTACCATACTTCGGTTCGCTTTCGGTGGGAGGTCCCCTTTTGCACTTTTCGAGGCAATCGCACGATCAAAGTCGTTGAGCAACTCGTCGGGGATAGTGAAACTGGGATGTGCCATAGTGCGACCGTCGCATAGTAGCATCATAAGCGATGGGCCCTATCGCATACAGCGACTATGCGATACTGCGATAGATTTATGTCGGATAGTTGCGACTGTGCGACTGTGCGATGCCAAAACCAAGTGTGGTAATGCCGCAGTGGATGCTGGACGACATCGACGACAGGCGGCACAGTAGAACGGATCGAAGCGAGTGGATTCGCGCGGCCATCCTTGCGCGCCTCGACGCTGAAGACCGAGGCGACTGGGACGAACTCGCACCCGGCGACGACCGCCAAGAATCCAATTCTACGGGAATGGGTGATCCCGCGGACGCCTGAATGGCTCCCAGAGCACAGCCTCACGACCAAAATTCGGACGACACAATTCACATGACTGCACACGCATCACTCCAGGCCGGAAACGGACCGGGGACACGGAAGTTGCAGGCGGAACGCACAGCCTATCAGACACTTGGGGACTGCCGGAAATACCGCATCCAGCCAAATACTCACCAGTATAACACTCCGGGTAGCTCCGCGGTGCCCGCCGAGCGCGCCACATCTGTCCAGGACGAACGCGCTCGGCCTGCCGCGGGTCACGCACCCAATACCATGACTGAGTACGCAACCGAGTCGGGATACACAACCCCGACTCAAGAGGATACCGCTCCCAGAACCCGCGATGTCGCGACCACCATCCAACACCACGCCCGGTCGCTCGCCATCGAGTACTGCTGGCCACCACTCGGCGACCAGGACGCCTACTCCCAGGCGGTCGCACTCGCCACCGAAGCCATCGACCAGGCCGCCCGCGACGCCTACGTCGGCACCACAAACCCACCCACCACCAACCACGGCCAGCCAGACGACCACCAGCGCGCCGCGGACGGGGAGGTGGTGTTCGAATGAACGCCACCACCACGGACAGTCCACGCGTGCGCGACGGCGAGCTCTCCGCGTTCCAGGAGGACATCTTGTACGCGATCGCGGGCTACGAGTCCCAGTACTACACGCCCGACGGCGCCCTGGCACTCGGGCGGAGCGTCGACCACGACGTCGGCGACGGCGACCCCAGGCCGTACGGGCTTGCCATCAAATCCATCCTCGAAGACCGCTACGGGGAGCGCGTCTACCACGGCCGGCTTTACCCCAACCTCAACGAACTCGAGGATAAGGGCCTCATCCGGTCCGGGAAGTTCGACGAGCGCACGAACTGGTACAGTCTGACCCAGGCCGGCCACAACTACCTCCAACGCCGACAGAAGTGGCAGACCGCCTGTCTCCAGGGAGGTGACCAGTCGTGAGCACCGGTCTCGAAACTCCCGACGGCCACCCAAACCAGCGGGAGTCACCGTCCGTCATCCAGCGGCTCACCCACAGGGTTCGGTCGGTGTTCGCTCGCGTCTGGCCATGGTCGACACCGTCGTATCCACGTCTCAACGAAGACGACGTCTTCGACGTGCTCGGCACCACACGGCGCCGCGAGGTCATCCGGTCGCTCGCCGAACTCGACGAAGACACCAACTGGATCGACAAGCGCGAGCTCGCACGCGGCATCGCCGCCATCGAGAACGGCTGCAGTCTCAGCGACCTCTCGAGTAAGCAGTACAAACGCGTCTACATCAGTCTCCACCAGGAACACCTCCCCACGCTCGACGACCACGACGTTATCACCTACGACACATCACGCGGCATCGTCACCCCCAGCACGCACTTCGAGCATGCAAATCAAGCGCTCCACACCATCGAAGCCCTCGAGCCCAGTCCAGGGGTGAGGCCTGATGCCGGAGTTCGAGCGCGTCCGCCCGCAGTCCAGTCGGTATGGCGATGCACAGCCTCGGTTCTCGATTCACGCGACCGGCCAAGGGTATTTCAACGCCACCGCCACCAGCCAGTGGTTGGAGGACGTCGACGAGGTAGCGTTCTATCACGCCGAGGAAGACCGCCTCTTGGGAGTGAGTCTCGGCGAGACCGGTGACGGGTCCTACCGGCTCTACGAGGACAAAGTCGGACGCACGGTCTCGTTCCGGGGTACGCTCTCTGAACTTGGGTTGTCCATCGACGACGTCGACGAAGCGGTGAGTCTCGAACTCGAGTTCGACGCCAGCGAAGGCCTGCTCGTCGCGGATCTCAGCCCCTTGTTCGAGGAGGCTGATTCGTGATGCCACAGTGCGAGAACTGTGGGGCGTTCGTTACCGACGCGTTCGCGCGCGTCTTCGGCGACCAGGACGACGTCGTCCACCGCTGCCAGTCCTGTGATACGAAAGGCCGCCTCAACCAGGGCAGCGCCGCCGGTATCCAGGTCGACTGGACCGTCGCGAACACCCAGCACATCCAGACGGGAGGCCAAGATGCGTGACCACGGCGTCGAAAAAGTACTGACCGAAGCCGGGAGGGGATTGCCGTGAGCGGTGCGCAAGCGGAGCCGACGTACAAGCTGTCGCTCTCCATCCCCCGGGAGCCGAGTGCGTACGTCGCGACCGACCATTTCCGGTTCCGGTACAGTCGCCGCGACAACCCAACCATCACGGACGACGTCGTGGAGACCTGCATCCGAGAAGGCCGCATCAAGAACACGCAGAGCCCGGACCGCTTCATCTTCGAAGCCACCATAGAGGGCTACCGGTGGTGGGTGATCGTCGAACTCGTCGAGGACGCGTTCCTCGACGACGCCGAGAAGCATCGCGTGATCACTGCCTACGTCCCGGACCACCCGGGCCACGACACGAGCGAGGAAGCCTGGTCGATATGAGTCAATCAGAACGCCCACCCCGCGGTATCGGCACCGACACCAATGAAGACCCGCCCGACGTCGACGTACTCATCGACGAACACCGGGAGTTGTTCGAACGGCTCGCAGAGTCAAACCTCCCGGTTGCAGAGTACTTCCAGAACGCCCTCACCCGCTTCGAGGAGGCTGACCGCGATGCCTGAGTTACTCGCCGAGGAGGACGCGCTTGAGGACGGGGTGTTCGTCCATGAGTTTGCGGGCTTCGGCGAGGTCGTCGAGTTCGTCTCCCTGGGCTTGGCCGGCGGAGTCGAACATGTCGTCTTCGAGCTGGTCGACCTCTTCGGTCGCCTCGAAGGAGAGCGCGTGATGGCACCAGACACAGAAATCCTCGTGCCGCGGCGTCTCCCGATGGCAGCGTGGACACGTGACGGGCCCGACGTCCTCGGTCTCCTCTTCGCCGACGTCGACGCCGTGGAGGCGGGCGTAGGCCTTCTCGTTGGACTCGTCACCGAACCGCGCCATGTACCGCGCGGTATGCTCACTCCCACGTTTCCGGCCCTGGCGGTCCTCGATCCGGGCCTGGGAGAACCCGTGCAGGACCAGCCACCGCGTGTTCGACTTCCGGAAGTTCGTGGGCGTGACCGTTTTGGAGACGCCGGCGCGCTCGGCGGCCATCTTGAAGTAGTTCAGGAAGGTGGTGTAGCTCGGCCGCCCGGGGCTGGAGAGCTTACTCCACAGCCACGCGGTGTCATCGTCACCGGCAGGATGTGCCTGCAGCCACTGCTGGAGGTAGGGCACGGAGACGATCAGGTGGACGGGACGCTCGCCTTCCTTCCCGTCGACGTGCACGCCGACGCTGTGGGTGGAGTCGAAGACGTCGCCGACGCGGAGGTCGTAGAGTTCGCCGCCGCGGAGGCCGCCTTCGAACTGGAGGGCGATGAGAGCTTTATCCCGGGGGTTCTGGCACGCCTCGAGCATCGGCTGGATGTCGCCCTCGTACCGGAGGAGGTCGCGCTCGGACGGGACGGGGTCGAAGTTGTTGCTCGTCCCGGTCGGAATCCACGCGAGCGCCGCCGGGGTTCTTCGCGCTTCAACCGGTAGGTGCCGAACGACCGCAGCACCGTCCGGTAGTCCTGGTTGGTGTGCTCGTTGTCGTACTCGGAGTGGATCCAGCGGACGATCGCCTCGGCGGCCGCCCGGTACTCGAGCGCAGCGCCCAGGAGGCCGTGCTCTTCGAGGAGGTCCTCGACGTCGTCCTCGCTGGTGAGGCCCGCGGCTTCGGCTTCGTCGTTCTCCTGGAAGTCCGCGAGGGACGGGGGCGGGGCGAGCGTGGCCATGCGGGTTGCGTGCCGGAGGATCTTCAGGTGGCGGTGGTCCTTGATTTCGGAGGGGACGAGCCGGATGTTGTCCGACATCTTGAGGAGGTGGCGGCGGTCGGCCTCGAATTGGACGTAGCGCGCGTCTTCGCCGGTGCCGCGGATGCGCTGGCGGAGGGTGTCCACCTCGGCTTTGGGGTCGGCGTCGGTCATACACCCTACCTTTATCCGATGGCTTGTAAGCTTCAGGCTAGAAGCCGGCCCTTGGCTTATACCGAGAACCTTACAAGCCAATACATAAATGGCTGTTCTCGGGGTTCTCAAACGTTACAGCACACGGATGAATCTTCTAACGCGATAGATACTTCTCTCGCGGCCGCTCCCAACCGGGGGTGTCCGGCGTGAGTTCGCCGGGCCTCACCCTTACCCAGCAAGTTCCCGCCTCCGCTGGACCGACTGTTCAACTCGGCACCCAGCCACCATCCCAGATCTGGAGTGACCTTGCGAGCGACAGCGCCATCCAGCGCACACTCGTCGACGCCGTCCGCACCCTCCTCGCGAACGCCACCCACTACGAACGCGTCCACGTCCTCGAGGAGGCCGGTGTCACCGCAGCCGACGGCGCGTACGCTCGCGTCCTCGCCGGTGTCGACCGCCCTCCCGAGGACGACGACCATCAGGCCGCGCTCGAACTCACCCAGCAGTTCGGGTCCTGGGAGAACTCACTCCTGGGGTTTCCGGTCTCGCTAACGCAACTCCCGAACGGCCCGTTGGCCGCTCTCGACGCCGCAGACAGGGCGATCACGATTTCGGTTCGTGTCGAGAGTTCGTTCCGAGAGCAGCGCGCAGACCAGCGGCGCCGTCTCGCCGAACTGCTCGCCGAGCTCGCCCAGGTGTTCGACGTCCGCGTGGTCGCGACCACGTACATGCAGCGGTGGCTCGCCACCCACCACCGCGCCGAACTCCCGGGTAGCGTTAGCGAACAGTGCACCACCCAGCACACGGGTAGCCCCGTGTCCGCGGTCGTCGACGAGGCCCGCGACGCCCTCGACCCCGACGGTCGCGACGTCGCCATCCTCCGTAGCATCGCGAGCGCGGCGTCCGAAACCCAGTCCTACAAGCAACTGTACGGGATGTTCCCCGAGGTCGAGGACTCCCGTATCCGGCAGGTTCTCGGCCGTCTCGAAGACCTCGGGCTCGTCGCGAAGTTCGGCTCCCGGACTGACCGGCACGTCGAACTCCTCCAAGGAGGCCGCGCACTCCTCGACGTCCTCGACGAGGAACTCGGCCAGCAGCAGCGCCTCGATGAGAGCGTTAGCGCAACCGGAAACCCGGTTGACGATAGCCGTGACATCCCGCACGCACGCGAAGGCCCCACCGCAGGGGATGCCGGCCGGCCGGGCTGGGCCGAGGGCCCCGTACAGGTGGCGGCGATGGCGCGCTGGCGGCAGGCCGCCGCCACGCACAGCGCGCCAGCCGGCGGTATCGGCGCGGTAGACCGCCCCGAACCCGGGAAGGACGACCCACGGGAGGCAGAATGGGCGTTCGACCAGGAGGCTGACCGGCTGGTGGTCGGTGCAGTGGCGACGCGGTCGGCCCTCCAGTACTGGACGAGTGTTGCGAGAGCGTTAACCAGCCCGAAGACCTGGCGGATGGTCCTGACCAAAGACCGTCTCGGTGACGTCGACGTTCCCGAACTCTTGCTCCGGCATGCCCGCAACCTGGGCGGACTCCCGAGTGGTGGGTTCGAAGCGTACGACGAGCTCGTCGAGAACATCCAGGACTGGCGGACGTACCTCGAGGACCTCACTCGCCAGTACAAGCACGGCGAGTACGACGACCGCAACCGGTTCCGCGGGGAGATCCTGCGGTCAGCCCACGGGCTCGCCGGGACGATGGTTCACCTCCTGGACGTCGCCGGCGTCGACGTCGTCCGCGAGTGCCGCGTCCCCGATCTCGCGGAGTTCTCCGCCGACCAGAAGGACGCGTTGGTTGAGACGCTCGCGACCGGCGTTGCCATCCAGTCCCGGTATGGTGAGTTCGCGGCGTTCCGCCAGCTCTACGAGCAGCGCGAAGGCCTCCGGGACGCCGCCATCGCTCCCCGGGTGGATGCAGCGGACTCACTCGGCGAGTTCATCGGCCGGCTCACGATCGTCGGACAGGACGGGAGTCGACTAGTCGACCGCCTCCAGGACCGCCTCCGCGAACCGAGAGCACTCCACGAAGATGCCCCCGAGTTCGCCGTCCGGGTGCCAGTCCGCACCGACCAGCACCGCCCGACCTACGCCCAGGTCGCTCGGGAGGTCCTCGCGACCAAGCGCCTCGAACCGACGCGGGAAGCGGTGTCGGTCCTGCAGGCGTTCACCGGGTCACCCTACGACGCGGCCTTCGCACTTGGCCGCGGGCTCGCCAGCGAGACGTACTCCCGGGAGCTCCGCGTCGACGAACTCCGAGTGGCACTCTCGGCACTCGCTCCCGAGCGCATCCTCCCCGAGATGCCACCCACGGTCTCGAAGGCAATCCATGCGCTCCTCACCACGGAGGCGGTGCTCTCTCAGCGGGAACTTGCCGACCGCGCCGGTGTCTCGACGCGTTCGCTCCGCGAGTACACTGACATCCTGACCGCGTTCGACATCGTCCGAGCGATCGACTCCGGCTACCGACTTGCTCTCTCCACCCGGGACGAGGCCGGCGTCCTGCCGTGGTACGTGGGAGACTCCCTGGTGGAGACTCGCGATGTCGTCTTCGAAGCCGCCCTCGACCTCGCCGACCCCGACCGAGTAACCGACCCTGGTGATCCGGTTGGGAGTACGTTCTACTGGCCGCCCGACCTCGAGCAGTTGCGTCGGCCGTGGCCCTGGATTACACCATGGCTTCGAGTGGTCCATGGCCTCGTCGACGACGTCCTCCAGGAGGCCAGCGACGGCCATGTCGAGTTCGGTGCCGTCCGGAAGCAGGCGAGTCTACAGGCTGCCGTTGCCGGGGGTGGTGAGGCGTGAGCCGTCGCTGTCCGAGCTGCGGCCACCTCTCCTCGGTGATCTACCGATGCGAGGAATGCGGTCGCGATCTCGTGGACGTAGAGAATGTTAAACACGAAACGGAGGGGTTGCTAGTGGTGAGTGACGACGTGATTCTGGCTGCTGTTCACGATGCCCTCGAGAGTGGCGACACCGGGCCACTCGGTGGGGTTCCCTACACGGAGGTCGCTAAACGGGTGAATTCTCCGCCAAACGAGGTATCGACACGCCTCATGGAACTTTCGTTAGAAGGGGTTCTAGAGAGGCGGATGGACTTAGGGCCGTATGGCCCTCGATTTGGATATTTAATGAGCCCACCTGATTGACCAGAAAACTGCTCCGTACTCTTGGGGCTGTATTGCACTTCTAGAGATAAGTTCATGGCGGTGGAATTTTTTGTATAATTGTGATGAGTAGTGAAGAGGCTGGGAATACCGATTCAGGATTCAATGAGGCGAATCCGCAGGGATCTCCTCACATCGACCTTATTCGCGTAATTGACCGGACAATCCACGTCTCTCCTACTGATAGAAAGAAGGAAGTCGATTTTACTGTACAAAACCCAACGGATGAACAAGAATTCAATTTTTTATTTCTTCCCCTCCGACAGTTCGAGCGAAATCTGAAGGCTTTCGATGAAGATGGGAGGAGGCTAAACATCTATCCGAATTCGTACGTTGAAGAGATGCTTGATGAGGTCAAGGAGAACAACGAAGAGGACTACCAACGGATGCAACATTGGTTCAAGCATGCCGATTATAAACCGTTCATTCAACTGCCGCCGGATAGGCCAATCAAGCCTGGTGAACTACGTACCATCCAGCTAACTTTTGAACAGTCTGACCCGGTTGAATTCTACAGCGTCCGCGACCCTTCGCTCATCAGAGGGTGGGTTGGACAATGGAAGAAAAAATTCTTCAAAATTCCTTCTTTCCTGGTTGACGTCGAACGTTTCCCTGGTCACCCTCACGACACTTTCGTCGTGGTTGTTGGCACCCCAGGATATGCAACAACCGGTTCATCAGAGCGGGAAGGCGGCGAACCTGCGAAGGAGATCTACGAGAACGGGCTCAACGATGATACACGCGTCTTGTCGGTTCGCCTGCCTGGAGCTGAGAAACGTCGATATACATGGGACCTCCAATACGATCTCATCCCCAATAACAGAACCCTCATGTTGGGACTCGCTGTTTACTGGGTATTAGCTGTAATTTTAGGTATTGTATCTATCTCTCTCCCGGTTGCTGGTCTGAATTCTGTTTCTCTTCCAGTTTTGGGAGTGGTGGACGGCCTCGTTGGTTATGGAAAAACTGTCTCAGCTGGCTTCCTTACTGCTACAATTGGGCTCATCTTTGCGCTTGATGCGGGCTGGACAGACCGATACAAGGTACTGAGCATCCTCCCTCTGCTCCTTCATGGTATGGCTTGGTTCCTGTGGACCTTCCCGGACCCAACGACCACTTAAATAGCTATTTCAAACAAGGATACATATACTATGAACCCTCTACGTTAAGACAGAGGGAGCGAGCCATGACAGGGGTCCAAAAGAACCTGAAGGACGAAGCCGAGGAGCAAATCCTGCAAGTTACCATCCCGGGGAGCGGTGTCATAACCAAATCTGGCAAAGAAAAGGAAAAGGAAGAGGAGTCTGAAAGCCCAGATTGACATATTTTGCGAACCCTCTTATCCGTGCATTTCACCGCAGTTCTTCGTAGCCACAGCTACCTAATCTTGTCCCGTTCGGTGCCTGATACTTACTTTCACTAAGCTTATTGCTTGGAATCAGTAATTCATAGGCGGGATAGCGCGTTCCCGTTGGGAGTCTGCTATAGGGGTGTCGGCGCGAGGGGAACTCGTGACCGCCGGCGTCTGTCCAGTAGCTAATCTTTTCTCCAATTCATGAGTGCAACCCACGCGACCACTGGCTCAGAGCGTCCTGTCCAGCCAGATCGTGCTTTCGAACGGTACGTCTGGACGAACCCGGAGATTTGCAACCACTGCTTCGCGCGCCCGAAGCAGGTCGACGCTCCCAATGAGTACTCGCCGAGCGTTCTCGGCGACGTCCACTCGAGGACAAGCCAGGGGAGCTCGTCTACGACCGGGAGGACGCAAACGAGTACGGCACCCGATATCGGACTCGGCCATATACGGCGTGTCGGGAGTGCGGGAGTCTCGGTCTCCACGTTCGCTACGACACACTCTCGAAGCAATCTGCCGTCGACCGCGTTCCCCGACTCGCCGACCGCCTCCAGGAGCAAGGCATCCACGTCGACCTGGACGTGATGTTCGAGCTCATCCGAAAGGGCAAATCCCGGGAAACCCTGGAGGCGTACGATCGTGAGTTGTTCGCGAGCGCTGTCAAACTCGGCATCGAACACGCGCACTCCCGATGACGCCAGCGTGGCTTCCAGGTCCACCCGGCCGAGGGCTTCCGTGACGGCATCGCTTCCTGACCAAGCATGGGTATCACCCTATAACGACGGGACTCGTTCCACCCTCGATTCATCCCCTGCTGGCGACCCCCTTGGGTCGCACGGACGGCGGCAAACAGCTCCCGGGAGCGCCGAATACCCCGCGGACAACGCGGACCCGGCTGCTCGCGGGCAGGTGCAAATCCTGGCCGCCCCTCTTGGGCTTGTAGCTCAACCCCGGGAGAGCACCGTCCTGAAGAGACAGCCCAGTCCAGGTTCGACTCCTGGCAAGCCCACTCGCCCACCACCACACCCCTTCTCTTCCTCCTCTTCTGGCTTCCAGGTGTGGTGTCGGGCAGCCCAGACTCGGGTTCAACTCCCCACCTAGGTTTCCACTGCATGATACATGCATTTCATTCTCACTCATGGCCATCACAGCACACCCAACAGACAGCGTAGCCGACCACAACCGGAGGATCGCTGAGTACATGCCAGTCGACCGCTGGAAGACCATCAAAGGCATCTTCTACGCACTCCTCATCACGGGCCTCGCCGTCTACTCGGTGTACTCGGATGCCGACCCGACCGCCGTCTTCCTCAGCGCGACCATCGCGATGCTCGTCGTCTTCGGCGTCGAACTCCGCGAGGTCGAACTCGTCCGCGGCATCACCCTCACCTTCGGTACCCAGAAACATCGACCACCCGACGACCAGGAGGACGACTAGTCATGCCCGCCCAGGGCAGCGACCGAGCCACCGTCCAGGCGTTCCTCAAGGACATCCAGTTCCGCGAGGTCCACGCGTTCACCTGGGGGTTCGTCGGCACACTCGTCGCCATCACCACCAACTCGATGACAATCGGCGCCGCCATCCTCGGCCTCCTCGTCTACGCCTACACCGGCAAGAAAGCCACCGCCCGAGACCTTGGCACCGACGTCGAGGACTACGTCTGGCGGCAAGTCCGCCGCGAACCCCACTACTTCGGCACCGGCATCCTCACCGGCGCCATCGTCGGTGGGATTGCGGTCCTCGCCGGCGTCAACCTCGCTGGCCTCATCCGCTCCTTTTCAATATGATTTCTTTCCCGTTGAAAGAGGACTCTATTTGTCAGTCGTCGTCTCGCATCGGCGGCATCACAGTCCAGTAATCTTGACCGGTGAACGTCTCAAATTTTAATTCTGAGTCGGTATATTCTGCTGCTATGTACATTAGCGATTCCAGCATGTCTGCAGTACGCTTTTGTTCAGTAGCAAGCTGATCGATATCGTCGCGAAGCCGGTTAATTTCATCGCCAATCTTTGCGAGCTCGTGGTCTGTCATCTCTGATGACATGTGGCTATTATCTGGTTGACCTATCACCAAAAACCTACCGAGCTATCATCGTCTTAGCGTCTACTGGATGAAGTGACTTGACAGACACTCTATCACCAATATACCAAAATACAATGACGGGAGGACTCCACTCTAAATTCGAGACCATGTCCTACCAGATTACGGACTAACAGTCTACCTTCTGATACACACTCGCAGCCACTACCACCGCCACCTCAGCCATCCCAGATGGCTATTTAAAATATATATTCTCTCACGACACCGCACGACAGAATCCAGCCATGTCTACTCGCAATCGCCGCGTCACACTCGCCCTGAAGTGGCATCATCTCGACAACCTCTCACCTCGAGAGGTTCGGGACCGCTTTGAGGATGAGGGCATCGGCGATTACGCCCTCTCGACTATCCGGGACTACCTCAACGAGGAGCCGAAGGACGAGGTCATCAAGGCGATCGAGAAGCGCCACGCAGACGTCCGCCTCCAGGCCGCGGAGCGATATGAGCGCCTCTACCAGACTGCTCGCGAAGACCACGACCAGCTCGCTGTCGAGGACGACCCCATCCAGCGGGTCGTCCCGCAGACCCAGAAGGTTCCACCGGACGCTGATGGACCGATCCATTCGCCGGGGTGGGAGCAGGTCGAACCCGGGGATGAAGACTGGCCGGAGTGGGCGACCGACCGGGATGTCGTCATTCGGTTCACGGACGACCGCCGCGAGGTGATGCCTGGCGAGTCGTTTCCCGTTCGGGGTGTTGATGGGTCGCCGAAGTACACGTCGGAGTTCGTCGGGTTGCGTCGCGATCAACCCGACCTCCAGTCACGGCAGATGACCCGCCGGGAGATGGCGTCCCACCTCCGGGAGAAAGCGGACGTCCTCGGGGTGTACTCGACGGACATCAACATGAACGTGAACGGCGAGCTCGACACATCGGTCTCGCTCGACGCGGAGGCCGCTGCAGCTATCCGGGAGGCGACACTCGACGATGAGTAGCTGCACGCCCAACTGTGACGGTGGTGACACCGTCGAGGTCGACCTCTCGCCGGCGGAGATTCGCGCCGCGTACAATCCGTTCGAACATGGGTGCTGGCTGGACTTCGCGAACAAGCTCACCCAGGGCTACATGGCCGGCGAGTACGACGACTGGAGCCCCCTGGGCGCCCATCACGGCCAGTGGCTCCGGCATCTCGCCGGCGACGCCGACGTCGAGGAGGACCTCTCGCTCCTCTGCCACCGTGATGGCCTCAAGACGACCATCGTCACCGCGTTCCTTGTCGCCTCCTCGAGTACAAGCCCGGCTACCGGGCGATCTGGGCGATGAACACCCAGGAGCAGGCCTACGAGAAGGCTGACCGCGAACTCAACCGGATGATCGAGCGGAACCCCTGGCTCATCAACCTCAACAAACCACGCGAGGAGGACTCGAAGAAGACGAAAGTATTCGCGAACGGGTCATCGCTGACGACGGGCTGGCTGTTCGGAGCGATCGAGGGTTCTCGAGCCCACCTGCTCATCCTAGACGACATCATCAAGGAACGCGGCGACGGCAAGACCGAGGAGGTCCTGAACTGGATCGACGGCGTCACCCAACCGATGGTCAAGGACGACGGTCGCACTGTCATCGTCGGAACGCGGAAACGCCCCGACGATATCTACAGCCACTACCGAGACTACGAGGGCTACGCGTTCCGCGAGTTCCCCGCCGTCCTCGACGTCTGGGACCAAGAGTATGGGGAAGACGACGACTGGCAGACACGGCGGCCCGACCCAGAGTACTACACCGAAGTCGAGAACCCATGGCGTGCCGGTGAGTCCCTCCACTTACTCTGGCCGGAGGCGCGTGGTCCAGAGTGGCTTGCGGACAAGCGCTCGAAGATGGCTGACCACCTCTTCTGGCGGGAGTACACGCTCACCATCCGGGGTGCCAGCGGGAACCTCATCGACGCCAGTGACGTCAACGAACTCGCTGAGAACGGTGGGTGTTCGATTCGCGGCCAGAACCCACCCCGGCAGTTGACGCCCGGCGCCGGCGAGGCAACGGTCGTCGCTCACGACCCCGCGCAGTCACCAACGGGTGACGATGCCGCGTTCGTCGCGTTCCACGTCGGTCGCGACGGCCGACGAACGCTCCTGGACGCTGTCGCCGAAACCGGCATGTCCCCCAGCTCGGTCAAGGCCACGCTCGCCGACCTGATGACCGCTACGACCCCGCGGTCGTGGTGATCGAGAATAGACGGGATGCGGAGGAGCCAGTACGGTCGCCAACTGGACGCCATCGA